>NZ_RZGU01000040.1:0-10132 GCF_003990085.1 Legionella sp. km535
AGTAAATCGATAGGCTCCATCATTTTCCCCAAACAAATTTGTTGGGGGAAATTAGATCACGACTTCAATTTTACTGCAATTATTTTTAGCAAATTTGAGGGGATATATCAGTGCGCGGGCATGACCGATTTTTTTGTCATGTACAGAGCATTCGCTCATAAAGCTCGTCTCTTCATATTCATTGTATCCAATTCACTTTCGCTCTCATTTTCAGGCGTAGTTGAAATTGGTTTGAACAATGAATGCCTGCCATAGATTGGAGAAGAATCCGAGGCTGATGACGAGGCCGGTGAAGATATTACTCTGGGTGTATTCGGGTTAAAACTTAATAAACCTACGGAGCTTAATTCTCTTAAACTGTCATTAGCTCGATTCAATATTGGTCTAAGTTGATGTAGTGGATCAAACCTGGGGCGACATTCAGACGGTTTTAAGGGGGTAAAATCATCGCTGTTACAAAGCATCATAACAGCATCCTGTTCTGCTTCGGGCAGATAATTCAGAAGCAAATCCAGCAAGTCAGGGTATGATGCGGCATAATGCAGCACCGAAATGCCATTCTTGTTACATGACGTCACTACCCCTGCGCGTGCTGATTGCGGCAGACACTCCATTATTACTTTTACTAACCCTGCATGATGTATTACTTGATAGAGTTCGTTATTACCCTCGCTGTTTGGCGTCATCACTGCATCTACTCTTTCTTCTTCGTTTAGAGAATTCAAAAGAGATCTTAATGCGATGGCGCACTTTACTGCTACGCTATGCAACAGAGAAGAGTCCTGTGCGTCTCTTAACTTGACTACAAAAGCGCGATCGGCCTCAGGCAGGAAGTGCTTGAATTGTTTTGTTATGATAGGAGAATAGGATAGGATTTGATGTACTACAGGTAGACCAGTGTTATCCGTTACTGCTAAAGCAGCAGCTCTTTCTCCTGAGGGAAGGCGGTTTAGAACATTTATAAAAAGTTGGGCGTCTTTTGTTGCCAGAATGTGCAACACGCTCCAGCCATAGCCGTTAAGTGTTGTCAAAGTGGCTATTCTCTCACTCTCCAACAGATAATCCAAAAGTTGTATCAAGTATTTGGGGTGATTTGAGGCGATCAGATGTAACATGCCGTAGCCGAATTCGAATTTCTCCTGCAAGATGGTACGTCTTTCTGTCTCGGAAAAGGTGTTCAGAATTTGGATCAGCATTTTTGGGTTGGTTTTTGCAATCTGTTCCAGCGCAGTACAATTGTCCTTGTTTCTTGCCATAAAAACAGTAAAGTGATCTTTTTGGGCAAGCCAGTTTAAAAACAGTTTCAGGCTTTTTGAACTGTATAATGTATAGTGCGCCACGTTATTACCCCCATCATCACACGCCATCACCACATCCGTTTTCGCTGCTTCGGGGACAAGATTTAAGAGTGGCTTTAAACATCGGTGAAATTTTGCTGCCAGATGCAGCAAAGTAGAGTTATTTCGGCCTTTTATAATCACTGCATTTTCTTTTAGTTCCAACGGCAAGTAGTTGAGGAGTTTTATTAGAATTTTAGGGTAATTCCATGGTGCGATAAGGTGCAGGATTGTATCCCCATCTTTATTTATTGCCATGATTGCCTTTTCTTTTCGTGTTTTGGGAAGGCACTCAAGAAGTTTTATTAGGATTTGGGGCGCAATTACTGCTACATCATGAAGGAGAGTATTGTTATTTTGCGTTTTTTGCGTCAGAGCATAATACCTGTCGGGACTTGGAATGAGAAGGAAAAGGCGTTCCAGTAACTTGGGGTGGCTAATAGCTACTTGGTGGAGCACATTCACATTTTCATTGTTTTTTACGCTTAAAGGGCTAATTCTTCTTGTTTTGGGCAGGTAGCTCACAATGCTTATCAATAGTTCAGGATATTTTTCTGCCGCATGATGCAGCATGGTATTTCCATCCTGACTTTCCGTCAATAAAAATGGTTCTCTTTCGATCTCGGGTAAGCCTTCCAGAAGATGTATTATGATGTCAGGTTGTTCAGTTGCTGCGATATGGAACAGGCTGCGGGCAGCTATCTGATCTTTCATGAATGCTTTAGCCCTTTCATCCTCGGGCAGACAATTCACAACATCCTTGATGAATAACGGATGTTTTGTAAATAAGCGCAATGCGGTTAAACCTCTGTTATCCTCTTCCAGCAAAGCCTCTTTTCTTATATGCTCAGGTAAACATCGCAAGATGTCTATCAAATCCTGAGGGTTAGAAGCCAAGCGCTTCATCAGGTAAGAGCCATGTGCGTCCCTTGTTGTCAGTTCCTCGATAATATCATCTTCATCCAGTGTCTGAAGAAACCATTGCATAAAAAGGAAATGTTGATTTTCCAAAGCTGCAACCATTGGTTTGTACAGGCCTTTATAACTTACCTTGTACTCTGCATCTCTTGCACGTAAAGCATTTGCAAAAGGTATGTTGCCAAACTCTGCGGCAAGATAAAATGGAGTCAAGTCCAGATGGTCTTTTGCATTAGGATCAAATCCCGGATGCTCCACAATTTTTTTGATGATGTGTTCGGGCATAGAACTGGATATGGCCAATAATCGTGCGGTGTCAAGACTTGTATCAGGCGTGATAGTGCCTGGTGTGAATATCACTGGGACTGGTGATTCACCTGTTTGCTCAGAGTTGAGCTGGTACTCAATCTGGTCAAGTAGTTCTTGCGGCCATGAATCTCGGAATAGTGCCTCTCCTGGGCTGTTTAGCCCCTGATTGCAGCGGTTGTGAATGAAAGTAAGTACTACAGTCAGGCAGTCGCGAAACAAAAGCGACCAGGTATTGGGTTCATAACACAGGGCATGAAGGATTATGCGGTTTATCTGGTAAGGCGAGACATCCAGAGTTCCGTCTTCGGCCGTTTGGGTCATCCATTTGGATAAAAGAGCATCGTCAACTCGAATGACGGAGTTAGAGTGAGCTTCAGGTGTATTTTCATTAAAAAACAGTTCACAAAGCCGGGTAAAGAGACTGGCTAGAACAGGAATATCTCCCCCATTTTTTGCAGCAAACCATTGTGCGGTGTAATTGCTGATGAAGTCATAATAGGTGTTGCGTCGCCAGAAGCTAACCCCCCGCTCAAAAGCACGCAGCTGTTGCTCCAGTGCAGCGGTGTCTGCGAGTAAGGCTTGCAGAGAGAGCTCCTGATTATTGAGCCATTGCTCCAGAACAAGGAGTGAGTCTAGCCATTCAGTCTTGTGTTCTGGGGGCATATCACAGACTTGAAGCAGATTTTTGTAGTCTTTGTACTGGTACAGCACATCGTGGAGTCTCATCACCAGATAGACAGTATCCCATGGATTTTTTTCTGCGTCGGCATTTTTTAATGACTCAGGGCTGAAGCCAGGGCCTTTCAGCCAGGCAATCGTTTGGCTGGCAAGCGAGTGCAGACTGGTTGCAGCAATGCGTCCAGAGCTTACTGCCATGGCGTGACGTTTGGCGAAACGGTCCAATGCTGCGAGGATGGGTACGAAATTACACGGGATGCTTATCAGCCCTTCATAACTGCAATACCCGTTAATTTTTGTCAGCATGTTATCACTGGGTATGGTCTGGATGGTGCGAAAGCGCTTGAGTATGTATTCCTTAGCGGCATCCTCTTGCCCCGCATTTCGGATTGCTGCTTTAACTTCATCTGGAATGGTTTCGAATATCCAGGGTAAAAACAGAGATTGAAATCGTTCATAAAATGGAATGTGTTCATCTCCTGCAGGGTCTCGTCCATCAGGGAGCTTTAACTTGAGTTGTGTTTCAAGTACTTCATGTACCATAAAATCGAACAATCCCTGCATGAGAACGTCTTCTGCATTCAACGGCAGACGTTTGCCTTCGTAACCATCCAGTGCCATAAGCCATCTGTGACGGATACCGGCTGAGCAAACGGATGGAATTTCGTTCATCAGTTCATTGTTGATGAGGTCAAATTTTTGCAGACGGAGCAGTCGCTCCCTGGTTGCGGTACTGCCAGGAGGCACAGGCCATGCCTGCTCGTGTTTATCCATTAGTGCGCTCAGAACGATGGCAAAAATTTCGGGTAATGGCAGATACCATTCAGCGGATACCCGCTTTCCCTCACGCTCTTCCACCAGCGTGACTCGGTCAAATTCATTATTGAGAATATTTTTGTCCAAAATCGTGCTTAGCCAGCTCCTTGTGGACAGTTCCAATAAGGATGATTTGGTTCTGTGCTCGTAACGTGCTCTGATATGCTGAATTTTTGTTATTGCGGCAGAATTATGGGAAATCCCGAGAGTCATGGATGAGTTTTCTTTAGTGGAGGAAGAAGAGGATGAAGCGGTAACAGAAGACGAAGATGCGGCCTGACTCGAGCTACTGGCTTTGTGCTCGGGCAAAAAATATTTTGAGGCGAGCCGGATGGCAAGCATTGCAGCAGCGTTTGAGGTGACATGATTGTGAGTGCTCTGTGTTCTTTGAGCTTCTTCGAGTATCTGGTGATCGAGATTGAAAGGCATGGTTGATAGTCTTTGCAAGATAAAAATGGGCTGACTATATCATGAGCGCACAAAATGCACAATATGATACAAACAAAGACCTATCTGACATATATTAAATCAATAAAAGCATCATGCGTCATATGCCAGATGCATTTGAGTTTCATGTTCCTTAGGTTGCATGGAAAAGCTCAGGAAGCGCTACTAAAGAACGATTTGCCTCTTGCAGTCTGTTCACCCTATGAAAAAAGCCATTAATAAATCATATAACCACTATTAATTATTTAATGTCATCATTAATTATCTCTTAATACTCTCCCTGTATATTTTATGGACATTTGCGTTCAATATTTTCAGCCGATTGATGCTGAAAAGCATCGTCCTATTAGAGAATCAAATAAGACGATTATAACCCCATTTGTCGAGCTAAAAAGAACATCGCGTTTGGAGATGGCTGTACATAGGATAGATTTTGAGAGTAAATATGAATATACCTGCTGAGTTTTATTACATGCTGTCGCAGACAAAACCTGCATACACGCACACCCCTACTGATGTTTTAGATATCAATAGACTCATCCAGTCCAAAGCAGCATGGGAATTACCAGCCAGTATGGGCCAAAAACCTAAAAAGCTCATTCTGAGTGATTGGACTGCAGAACACTGGTCCTGTCATAAAATAACCCTCGTTCAGGAGTCCTTACTGCAGTTACTGAAACAGGGTTTTTCACTATACATTCTACAACTAGGGCAAGTGTATCCTTTATTATTGGACGATATAAAGAACCTCGATCGAAAGGATACTCGATTTCATATCCGGATTGAACAACCTAAAGACATTTTTAAGAGAGCAACGGAACAACATCGAATATCTAAAGATGAAACCTTATTACTTGATGATTATTGGGTTCAACGCTTGATTGGCACCAAAGAGCCTAATGCTCCTCGTTCTCTTAATTTAAGCGATTATGTCAGGCTAAATAGATATGAGCGATATATTTTTCATAATTCTCGTGAACAATTCAACCCTCCATTAAGCGTACTTGTTGCAGATGTTTTGTCAAATGAAGTCCCTGAGCGACTTCAATACTTTAAGAACACATTTGCTAAAATCAATCACATCCAAAGCCTGAGAACCATCACACTTAAATCCAAGGGTTATTGTGAAGCACGCTTGAGGGAACTATTATCCAGTTCATCCTCCTTAGAGGAGCTTCATTTCAATTTACCTGAAGGCAACTTTAATCCTGCCGAATTCAACTTGAATCAACTGAATTTTCTAGCTTTGAATCACAAAAGCATCACTTATTTAGATGGATTCATAACCGCAGCCCCCAATCTTAAAGAACTTTCAATTACAACAAAACACAATCCACTAAATCTGAGTACTCAAGGAATTCATTTGGAGTCTTTGACAATAAAGCAGGGACAATTATCATTAACGCAATTATTGCAATTATTGAAAGAACAAGCCCAATCCATTCGATTGTTTTCCTTAACACACTGTGTCATTGACAATGAGGTTCATGATGAACTCGATTTATCGGATGTCTCTCACTGTTTTAATATAAGAGAAATCAACTTATCGGAAACATTGTTTCATTCTGATGTATTAAATTCCTTACTGTTGAGAACCCCCCATCTCAAAAAACTCACCCTGGGAGGCAAAATTTTTAAGGAACAAGGAAGAACTATTGAGCTTGATAAAATTAATGAGGATGCATTAAGGGGGCTTGACTATTTGTGTTTATCAAGTCTGCCTTGGGATGAACGCACCTTTGTCTCATTAAGAGACAAATTAACCCATCTTAAATGTCTTCGTCTTAATGATTTTAATTTTAAAAAGCTCCCAGAACAAAATCCATTTCATTTAGAACAGCTTGAAGAACTCATTATCTCTAATAATACTTTTGAACTGAAAACGGATTTTAAAAAGCTTCTTCACTGTTTTCCAAATATAAAAAGACTTCGATTCATTAATAATGAACATTATGATTCTGATTGGAATAACATATATGAATTTGATTTTACTCCGTGTAAGATGCTTGAGGTAATCGATTTCAGTGATAATCAAGAAGCCCGAACAGTGACTATTGAATCCGTTCAATTAGGCATCGAAACTCTGACTAATCTCAAAGCACTGAATCTCATCAATTGTGGCAACATAAATCGTGATAATACTGTAGAGTTATCCCATATCTATCCCGGGCTTAATGTGTGTTATCGACGTTATGAAGATGAATATGAATGTTATGATGATTCTGAATATGACTATGATCATCTGCCCTATAGTAATGATGAGCCGGATTCGAAATATAATCTTGCTGACTACAAAGACTTTGAACCGACATCGGAAGATTTTAAATTTCAATTCAAAGGCAAGCGTTCATCAATAGATCAAAAAATGATTATTGAAAAGCTCTCGCAATGTTTCACTTTAGCCAAAATCAACACACAGCACATACCCAAAATTCAGGATGGAATTTGTACTGCTTTAAGTCATTTGTTTCAAAGAAGTACTCTTGAAAGGTGGAATGAGTTTATTCTTCGAATGAAGACATGGGATGGCCAGTTATCCACAATTGATATCAAATTACTCTATGATTTTAAGGCACTTTGTGTGGCCATTCAGCAATATCAATTTAATGAGCAATCGAATATACAATACATTGGAGACAGTCTGGAGCATTTTCTTGTCAGCAATTCAATAAATGACAGCACTTTTGGATCTCGCCTTCAGTTGAACGATGATGATGTCGATGATTGGATATCCTCAATACTCTTTTCTGACTTAGAGGACGACCCGTTTCAAAATCCTCTCAAAATCAAGTTGCACCAAGGATGCATCCTATCCAATTTCTGGCATGCGCTCTGCATCCGTTTAATCGATAATGGTCGGTGGCTGATTTATAACCCTAACTACAAAGAGGGGGTTAAGTCTGTTTCCACAACGGAACTCATGCACCATATTCATACCGATTTAGGTCATTTGATTCGTATTGAAATGGATCGTGATGTCATAGTTCCCGAAATTCGTGATCCCAATCAGTTCATTCAACATGGTGGATTGTTTCATTTAATTTGCAATCAAAATTCCAAGCAGTTGTTAGACCTCATCCCCGTGAATTTTCAATTTAGTGCTGATGCACTTCAAGGCCTTTTGCTCAAGGATTTAAAGGGTATTCCAGCATGGTTCAGAGGGATTAATACCCCTCACACGCTGGAATTGACCTGTAGCTTATTAGCTCAATTGCGAAGTGTGTACCCAGATGATTATTCCGCCATGTTGGATAAAAGCATGAAACGGCTGACTCCGGAACAAAAACAGCAAGGAATTAACACACTACTCAGATCAGGCCCTAAATATCATTCTTCTTTTTTTGAAATAATGGGTTGTCCGGCGCCGTCACAACCTTCAGAAGAGACCAGTACACTCATTGACGCTCTTAGAAGCAGTTCGGATAGTAATTATTTTGAGCAGGTATTGAAAACCTGGCATAAACCCTCAAAATCAGTCAATACACTGGAGGGATATTGTCAGCAGGTGTTACACCCTGCCGATTCTAAAAAGCATTTGATTGAACTTGGCTCTACGGCATCGGTGCACGCACTACGGCTTGCGTTACAAAGACAATGTCATTTAAACAATAGACCCGTGTATTACATCCATTCCCCGGATGATTTAATCTGCTCTGCCTCCTTTATTCAACGAGATCTCAATAATCGCGGTATTTTACGAAAAGGACCGGGCGGTCCGCTTCATGATTTTTTATCCGAGGATTATCGGCTGGAATCACCGGTACTCCTGGTGAATTACGAGCACTTTTCTGCTGAGGATATCGTCCGCTTTAACGCGCTGCTTGATGAACAGGGCTATGCCGACGGAACACCAGTGCCTGAGAACGTCGAGATTATTGGTTTGTACAATACCAGTAAACCGGATTGCTATCAGGGGGATGATTTTTATTCCCGGTTTAACACCAAAGAACGCTGTCCCATCCCTGCAAAACAATTAGAACAGTCCATCCCGCCATTAGCCACCGCCATCGATGAGGAAGCTGCTGCGGGAGTGGTGATCAATTTATTCAATGCCAGTGATTGGAAAGAGCGCTTGTTAGGTCGTTGGGATCTGGATGGCTCTCATTTGACGTTTCAGGAAGGAGCTTTGTCCAATCTGCAAGGACGACTCATCACCATTCAAAATGGCCCTTGGGATGATGAGGATTTTAATCTGTTTTGGACGGAAGCCTGTTATCCCGGAACACGCTATTTTCCCGGCAGTTCGATTCCAGCTCCAGCTCTTCTCCAACTGAATAAACAAGAGGGATATGCCCTGAATGAATTAAAAAAATGGCTTCAGGTCGATTATTTATCCGATGAGGACAGCAGCGGAAATGAGGTTCCTCATATTCTCAATCCTCACCGTCTGGCCCATTATTTTCATTTTTACCGCCCCGAAGCCAGTGATCGCAGTTTAAGAAAAGAACCGGGGTTGATCGAGCAGGCACAGCACGGTACCCTGGATGTGATGCTCACTCGAACCATTTCGTTAGATGACTGGGCCAGGATTTTAACTGAATGCCAAAAGCATCAGGTCAGATTAAGAGTTCAGTGTGCTCAGGGAGCATCACTTCCTGATTCATTGGAGCTCAATACCGTAGTGAATCCTGTGGAACGGACGAATTGGCATCCGGCTCTTCCTTCCCCAACTGAAGTCATACACAGTACGGATAGTGATGTAACGCTTACCCTGTTGGCAGCATCCCAACAGAATTGGCATATTATTGACGTATCAGAATTAATGGTTTCTGATTTACTCACACGTCTTGACGGACGATTGAATGAAGCCGTGCTTCAGTTTGAATTTCATCAACGTTCATCCTGGTTGCTTGACGCTTTATCTGAAGGCAAAAATATTGTTCTGAAAGGGCATTTTGCTAAAGAGCTGGAAGACCAATTAGCGTCTTTAATCCTGCAACGGAAGAAAACAGGGATAGAACCCGGACGATTACTTTTGATTACCGAAGATTCAGAGAGTTTTCAATGGGTTGAAACCCAGGTTCATGAAGTCAGCGAACAGGATAAAAGAGTTTGCCTTGGTGAGTTTCCTCATGAGCTGGAGCCGTTTATCGCCACCGAACCGCTGTGCAAACTAAAAGCCAGGAGCACGTATTTGCAGGCTTTTCCTGACTGTCATAAACGTCATGCGGCCTGGTCAGGGCTGTCTCAGCATACGGCACAAATCAAACCCCTGGCGGCGCTAAATCCAATGACGGCCATGCAGGAGGCAGAAGAATCTACCCAGGCACGAATCGCTTTAGTGCACCAAATGCTTGACGTAGCGCCCTATGTGTTTCTTTCGGGATTGTCTGGGGTCGGAAAAACGACTTTTGTAACCCAGGAGCTCGTGCACGAGGGAGAACAACTGCATCAAGGCATCGATGCGATAAAAGCCTGGGCGCAGGATGCCCGAACCGGTCGGAAGTACCTGTTTTTGGATGAGGCGACTTTAAATTCGGGAAATTGGTCTTTATTTGAAGGACTATTCCATACTCCTTCGGGTATTTTTTATGAGGGTGCCTATTATCCTCTGAGTGACGAGCATAAAGTGATTTTTGCTGGAAATCCGGTGAGTTATGGTGATGAGCGACGGCTTGCAACACTTT
>NZ_RZGU01000041.1:0-9847 GCF_003990085.1 Legionella sp. km535
AAACTCCTAAAACTATTGTTTGTGCTGTAATGCGCAAATTAGCTCATATCATCTTTGGAGTTTTAAAAAGTAAACTGCCTTTTAATGAAAATTTATCTTGCGTTTAAAGACAGTATCTACGTTGACTACATCTTTTCTGTTCAGTGCGCCCAGATTGATTAAAGTGCAAGCATATTTCCTAGGTGAAGAACCGTCGCCAATGAGTACTATTATCAACGTAGCCTGGGAGTAGGCCCAAAGGGCCGAATCCCAGGTTTACATTCGGCATTGATTAAAGTGCAAGCATATTTCCTTAGTGCAGAGCCGTCGCCAATGAGTACTATTATCAACGTAGCCTAGGAGTAGGCCCAAAGGGCCGTATCCCGGGTTACTCTGGCGCATTAAAATTATTTCCCATCAACCTTTGAGCTATAATTAAAATAAACCTATTTTGAAGAGGCTATTCAATTGACTAAACATATTCTTGTTGTTGAAGACAACCACATTGCCAGTAAAATGCAAAAAATAATTTTAGAAGGTATGGGTTTTGAGGTTGACTGCGCGATGACAGGAGAAGAAGGAGTGGATTTAGCTCTTAATAAAAAATATGACTTAATTATTATGGATATAGGATTACCGGGAATTGATGGAATAGAATCAACTATAAAAATCAGGATGGATCAATCAGGGATAAACAACACATTAACACCAATTATAGCAGTCACTGCGAATGAGGAACCCCTAAAACGCGAACAATGTCTCGAAGCAGGCATGGACGATGTATTTTCCAAGCCCTTTACTCCTGAAACGGCAAGGGAACTTGTCGCTCGCTTTTTTCCTGAAGCGGCAGCGTAAGTGTAAAAACACTTCCCTCACCTAACTTGCTTTGTACCCTAATATCCCCACCTAACTGATTAGCCATCAAACGAGAAGTATATAATCCCAAACCAACACCCTTAAAATCCTGGTACTTGTTCGATTGCGATAACTTTGTGAATTTCTCAAAGATATAATCCAGTTTGTCCTCAGGAATCCCAATACCCGTATCAATAACCTGTATTGTGCAAGTCGTTCCGTCATTCACGACCTTTATCTTCACGAATCCCTTTTCTGTGAAATTGATAGCATTTCCGATCAAGTTTGATAAGATCAAATTAAATTTCAACTTATCTGTTTTTATTTTATCCTCTTGATTTGAAATCTCAGCAATATAAAAATCCAGTGCTTTTACCCTTATCGTCGCTGATAGCATATCCTTAATTTGATCCAATTCATGGCTCACAGAAAGCCATTCCTTTCGAACTGCTTGAGGTTCTTTTATTGACAACACGGCAATAATCTGATGATGAACTGCTTCCCATTGTTGAGAGCTTTTGAGCAAGTCCTGTAAAAGTGATTTTTTATCTGAATCAGTTTCCATTTCATACAGCATCATTGCTACTGCACTAATACCCGCAAACGGGGTTTTCAAATCATGCTGCATATTGCTTATAAATTCAGATTTAGCTTGATTAGCGGCCTCCGCAGCTATTCTCTTTTCTCGTTCTTTAAGCTGATCTTTGCGATATGAGAAAATCGTTCCAAATAATAATACTGAGCAATAGGTAACAATAACAGTCATATAATCGGGGGGTAAGCTCAGGACACCACCAGTGATTAAAAAAACGATTAATCCTAAACAAATTCCTAACGTTAATATGATAAACAGTGATAATAAATCTAATAACAAAATAGATAAAACCAGGACTGTAATCCCATTCATAGACCAAGAATAGGACATATCATTTTTTAATAGAAGAAATGTAAAAAGAAACGGAAGACTGTATAAAAGTGTTATATACCAGAATAAAGAAAAAAATTTCTTATAATTATTAGGCCAGTAGTCTTTTAAAGCTAATAAAACACAAAGAAAAACAGTGACTAAGCGTAATTCCAGGTTTTCATAACCACCAGAAGCCGCAACCATCCAGACCAGATAAAACAATGGATAGGTAATAATTCCAAAAATTGCGAAGGTTATGTAGGGATGGGCAAATTTTTTTGCATGCTCATCAACATTTTTATTGAATTTCAGGAAGTATTGTTTCAGAGTCATGTAGCTCATCCATTAACAGACTGTTTTTCTTGATAATGATATACTTCTGCCGTGTTGTCAGTTCAAAATGACTTGGAGAATGTTGTAATTTTTGGATAATATAACGATTTAACTCATCCTTTGACGCAGTAACATCAGCATCTGCTAGCATAAAACCTGCAATATGAAGCATGGCCTCTTGTGTGGATGTAAAAAAAGACTCATCAGACGCATAAAGATGTACATTATGGTCTCCAAATGCATTGCGACATTGATGTGCCAGTTGGTCAATTTCTAATACTTGGCCACCAAAATGATGAATTAATTCTGATTTACCCAGCTCATCTCCACCCAGAATAATAACCAAAATCCCACCATCTTTTAAGCTCTGATAAACTGACTTGATAATCCCTAACCATAACTGAGGATCGATATAATAGAGCATGTGTGATAACAGCACTAAATTATACTGGCTTAATTTTAAATCAACATTCAAAATACTTCCTGTAATTTGAGTACTATTCACAGATAAAGGTAATAACTCTTTCATATTATCTAGTGCATTATGGTTCACATCCACCAAAGTAACCTGTTTAAAATGCTGGGCTATAGCTTTTGTTAACGAACCATCTCCAGGACCAATATCCAACAACGATCCATCTTCGGGAATTTGAGGAAGAATTTCATTTAAGCAAAACAATATTCTGTTTCGTGTTTCATGCGTTGATGAAAGGACGAGTTTGAGTGTATTTAAGTAATGATGCTCACTATTAAATTTGCCAAAGATAACAGGGTTTTCAATGGTTTTTGAAAAATCAGCTTGTTTTTGCAAATGCTCTTCGGATAATTCACCCATTGCATATTGCTC
This sequence comes from Legionella sp. km535, assembly GCF_003990085.1. Taxonomy (NCBI): domain Bacteria; kingdom Pseudomonadati; phylum Pseudomonadota; class Gammaproteobacteria; order Legionellales; family Legionellaceae; genus Legionella; species Legionella sp. km535. The sequence goes on from NZ_RZGU01000041.1 coordinate 2,922, forward strand.
AGAATGAGGATGAGCAATACGTTGATATTCTAATGAGCCAACTCCATTTTTCTTCGTTGCGGAAATGGTTTGCATTTGATCAACTACCCAATCCATAATAGTTCCTTAATTTATAATAGAGACCTAAATCATGAAGGCCAAGCCTTGATTGGTTCAAAAAATAAACATTATAGCCAAAATAATTCCTAATGAAAACATTTATTTTTGATGCAAGTAATTTGTGACAATATTCCATTTCAAGGAATCCTTTAGTTGTATACGATTTAGATGAGAAATCATCCATCTGTCGGATCAACTCCCATCAAAAGTCTCGATATAGTTGCGGCTCGGTTGGAATAGGAGTAATCACCATATCTTTAGTTGCCTTTTAATAATAGCGTGTATTTTCATCCAGAATTTTTTAAAAATCTTTTAACGATTTAACTCCTGTTACATTTCGCCTTGAATCGATGCATACTTATCTACCTGGGGTGATATTACTTTGATGCTCATTGGTTTCATCCTTTTCCTCAAATTTTATTAGTTCTGTTTTATTATCCGGATTGTCAGGATTACTCTTTATAATTTTAGTAGATGCCTCACTTACCATATGTTCCAAACTTTCCATCGCTGAAGTTTTTAACCCCAAAATTATAGATGCCATTCTTTGAGGTGTTTTGATGACTTGAAACTCCTGACTGCTCATAATGTCTTTAATTTCCCTATTTAAATCCGTTATAGAGGCACATTGTTCAATCCGATCTTTAAATTTCAAAAGTATTTCCCTTTTTAGCACATCGCCAGTGTACTCAGATAACTCTCCATCATAAGATACTGGTTGCATATGTGATCTTCCCGGTTCGTGCTTACCATATGGATAATCCATATGTACCGTGAAAAGTTTCACTGCTTGACTTTGGGATGATTCATCTGAAGTTAATCCCCCATGATCTTTGTTAACTGTTTGTTCCACTATTGGTTCAGGTTGTTCCGGAGTGTTGTCAGAAGGAACTGCAGAAATATTTTGAAGATTTTTAATTTCGGGTTTTTCAAAATTATTATCATTGTTTAATGAGGAAATATTTAGGTAAGATGCATATTCAAAATTGATTATAAAATCATAACCCTTGGGAAAAATTTGTGTAATAAAGTGAATAAACGAGCCCTCTGTTGGACTTTCAAAGTCGCTCTCTACAACCTCTTCATCAAAAGGGATGCATTCATTAAACCTTTTCAACAAACCAGAAAGCGCTGTTGATTTTAATCCATTTTCTTTACATTTTATTAAAAAGTCCTCCGTGTTAGATGCATATGCTGTGAACTTTGTAAACAGATCATCTACATGCTCGTTCAGATTGTTAATATCATCTTTTGTAAAGCTATTGTTCATGCTTTTCAGAACTTCAGTCAACGGGACTGACGGGGGAAATGAATCCAGCTGATTTTTAAATTGAGTAAGCAATGTTTTAATTTCAGGTTCTGTATTTTGTGAATAGTCGGCAATTAAATGAAAATATTCTTTTACATTGTTTCTGAAATTGTTTTCAACTCTGTCAAACTTTGTTCCTACATTAGGATCATACCAGCTCAATGCTTGTTTTGGAGGAGTTTTAAATTTATTCGTATCAATCTTGATTGCTTGATTTGCCCCCATTATATTACCTAGCTTAGCTGCCCTCAAGGAATCGCTCAATGCTCCTGGCCCTGATATCATCATTGTGGATTGCTGTCTTCCTCTTTCAACTCTAAAACTTTCATAATCCTGATCTCGATGCGCATCAAGATCTCTTTTGGGACCATTATACAGTTTAGTGTAATTAGTGTGAATTACATCACGAAATGTTGATATAAATGAACCATTAGGAATGCTAACAATAAAATCGTTGTTAAGTAAATTCCTCTGTTGCTTCACTAAAACCCCACCCAAATTGGTATTAGTAATCAGGTCGCCCAAAGGCTCATCACCAGGAAAAACATCTTCTGCATCAATATAAGCACCGCCCTCTGATTGAAGTATGTCTACTCTTAAAATATCTGCTGCAGCGGCATAATTGGCACCTGGCTCTTTTAGTTCATCAGAATAAAATTGTTTGCTGATCATTTTATTTTTTATATCAGGCCGTTTATTTATCGCAGGGTCTGACTCTTTTGAATCAGGATTAATATCATTAATGATGACATGATTTAAATTTGCCCATTTTTTTAATTCTTCATATTCTTTTTGTTGCTCTAGTGCTTCTTTCGAATTTCCATTTTTATATGTGGAGGAGTCTATCCATAAATTCATTTCATAGTCTGGATTTTTTCGTTTCCAATCCGCTAAATTTTCTTTTCCTGCATGTCTTAAAATACCCCCAACCCAAATGGCATGAAGTTTTTTAGGGGCCAAAATCATTTTTTCGTCTTTTGATTCCATTGAGATTCCTTCTAATTTAATATTTAAATACAATGCGTCAAGTGAGGTTATAATTAACTACTACTGTAGTAAATTGGCCTCAAATTGAATTAAAAATAAACTCGATGATTTAATTATATACCTTTTTTATGGGATTTTTAATTTGTTATAAAATTTTGTGACCTGCGAATAACAGCTGATACTTTAGTCAGCGTAGCCTGGGAGTAGGCCCAAAGGGCCGCATCCCAGGTTTACACTCACATACATTCACTATCGAACTCCACATGAACCCCATCAGAACCCCAATTTTTTGGCCATGTTCCATTCTGAACATAACGATGAATACTGGAATACGGCCATTCTTTTGCTAAGGATACTCTTAAGTTTTAAGATAGCTAAGTTGGATTTCCCTGTGAATGGAATTTTATAGGGATTTATAGTGCTTTGGAAGCAAAATGAAAACCTGGGATGCGGCCCTTTGGGCCTACTCCCAGGCTACGCTGGCTGGCTAATATTCAGATTAAGTCAGCATTTGATCTCTGGTGAGCCAAGACTGGCTGTTAATCCAGCGCTTTCGGCTTCATCTACTTTACTTCCAAAGAAGCTGATTCCACGTGAAAGCCTGCTACGTGCGTCGCCATTGGGTTGCATGGCTCTCGCCAAGCTTGATGAACTGGGTTCTGTTCTGCAGGAAGAGCTTGCTTCTGAAGACGAGGTTCCCGCATAGTTGTTTTCAACAGGGAGCGTTGATTCAGGTGCTCCGGGCGCTGACTGGCTGATGTGGATAAGCTGAGATTGTTCGGCTGTTGCCTTTGTCTCTCGAAGCCAGGACAACGTTCCTATTTCGTCTTGAAACCCAGGCGAATCTAATTCATTGAAGCTACTTAATTTTAATAATTGTAAAGAAATAAGACGATTAAGAAGCATTTTCGCTGCTGGTGAGACCTTGGATTCATGGTGAGGAAGATTAGTTAAAAGATCAAAAATTGAGCCAACTTGCTCATCAGTAACTCGATCTGAATTTATATGTTCAATGCCATATTTATTTAAAAAGCCAAGAATAGCCATTTTTGTATCATTTAGCTCTTCATGATTTTTCGCTTTTAAATAAGCAATAATCAAGCATTTATATGCAGTTTTTAAAGAGACTTCACTGAATACTCCATACCCCATATGAGCCATGTTTGCAATTTTAAGCATTTGTGAACTAGTAGCAAAGACCATTTGTTCGCGTACTTGGCTAATTGCCTGAGTTTTCTGCTGTTTTGTTTTTATCCATCCATCCAGCACGCGCAAAGAGGTCTCCAGGACAATTTCATTTTTCTGTGCAATTATTGATTGTGCAAGCGTTGCTTGATAAGCTTGTTTGGCTTCATCACTTTGGGATGTCTCGAAATCGGCTGGCATATGGCAGGTATTCAGTTGTAGCAAACCAGATCTTTCATAACCCTCCATAAGTTCTTTTGAGTGTAAAAGGTGTTTTTCCTCATCATCAAAAAAAGAAATAACTATGGGGCCGTGTTGTTTGATTAATTCACCGGCAGCAAGCTGCATCATTAATGCTTTATTATTTGAAGACATGCCTCCCTTAAACCGGATCGTTTTTAAAGGGTCTTCATGATGATCAATCCTGAATTGCTGTTTCACTTCGGCATCGCTATTAAAAAACTCAATTAAATCGTCTCTTTCAAGCCATTTCACAAATGCTCCATTTCTACTATCCACTAAGCAAACTCGCAAAGTTGGAATAGATATGTCGTTGATTGGAAGATAATTTATTTTATGGCGAGTAATTGATGATGCCATAAGCCATTGATTATTATTGATAAAATAGTCAGCCAAATCCTCGGGGTTTGAATTGTAACGCTGTAAATCAAGAGAGCCGTTTTGTTGTATTCGCATCATCAGATGTGAATATAATTCAGTATACGCTGTACCAATGCGTTTTAGTTGACCGTGATCATCGTAGTTACCTGTATCTGCAGGTGTAATTACATCATGAACTGTAAAACCCTGTTCTTTAATCCATTGAATAATTTCATGACGAGCCAGACCTACACCCAAGCCAACGGTGCGCAAGTCGGTCAAATCCATATTAGTAAATAGGTAGATATCAGTGACGCCTTGATCCCGTAAAGAGTTTAATAGCTCCTGATTCAGATCATCAGTATTGTAAAGCAACGTTTGGTCTACGTCTAAAAATACAAAGTGTTTCATTTTTAACTCCAAATAAATCATGGCCGTATTCGGCAATAGCTTTACAATGAGAGAAAAAGCACAAATGAAACCTGTTCAAGAGAGTAGAGCACTAGCTATTCGCTGAATTATAAGTCTCAAAGAATGCATAGTGCATGCGGATTCAATTCTACTTAATCTCAGCGACAAACCCATTATAAAATCAATAATTAGGTCTTAAAACCAGTCCTCCAATTGTCTAGATGGAGAAGATAAGTCGCACATCAATCAAATTTAGCATTAAAAATGCTTTAAATGTTCATTTATTATACTTATGGTATTTACCTATGTCAACGGCAATCATGGTCTTTGTGTTAAAATTGCATATACCACTCCATGCCGATCACAGATGCCGGTGATATCGATCACGAATTACATTTTAAGCGGATCAAGATGAACAAGAAATTAAAGAAAATAAATTTGTGTTTTTTCCAGCGGTTATATACTCTGATTAATTCTTTGCATTTTTTGCCCGCAAAATAAATAATGTAGGTAATAAAAGTAGCAGTGCTGAAAATATATTAATCATCTAGTCCAGACTTATGATCATTAATTAACATGCTCATGCAGTTAACACCATTCTGGATGGATAATTCGTTGAGAAGATACTGATCATAATCATCATTAATTATAGAGTTTATTGCTTTTTCCAAGATTTTTTGACATGGAGAGCATGTAGTGAGAGAAATAATTTCCATAATTTTTTCATCTGAATCTTTTAAAATTAGATGATTTAAATCTTTACTTGAAAACATGAGTTTTGATTGATTGGCATAAATTAATTCAAACCCATATTCAAAGCCATTCGGGTGAGTTAAGGGCATGAAGCCTTCCATTTGTACTTCAAATTCAGAATAACTCCATAATTTACTGCATTTTCGTGCGCTTATTTCGTCAACCAAGGTGTGCTTGGGCATGCCAAAGAGTTGTAAACAAAAGTCAGTATCATGTGACAACAAATCGAATCGTGCAGAAACCCTGTCCATGTAATTTTCTGGAACCGCTCCAATTCTATAAACTCGATATCTTTTAAATAACTTTGGGTCATTCCTATAGACTAATTCTTTTAGCTTTAAAAACGCCTGGGTTCCGTGCAATGAAAAACCAACAAAAAGTTTCTTTTGGGTCATAAACGAAACTTGCTTGAGTTGTTCTGCTTCTTCTAAATTAATACACATAGGTTTTTCAGTTAAAACATGACTGTTGTTGCGCATTGCCAGACTAGAATAATAACAATGAGAATCTTTGTGAGTGGTTACAATGGTTAAGGTAGGTTTATGTTCCCACACTGCATTTAAAGTATCAACAATTTCAATTTTATCGATATTTATTGATATATTGTTACTGACATCAAACGGGTTATTATCCTTCAATACCCTTTTTTTAAAGGTAGAGCTTTGATTTGTATCCCTATCATAGCAGATAACTTTATTTGCAATGCTGGAAGCATACTTGGCATAAGAAGCGCCCATTTGCCCTAAACCGATGATAGCGATAGTCAATGTCATTTTTTTATACTAGTAAATTATTAATAAATATAATATTTATTGCAATAATGAATAATTTTATCGCACCATGATTAATATGACTATAGAGATGGCTAAAAATCATATTTCAGCCAGCGTAGCCAGCCTGGGAGTAGCCAGCGTAGCCTGGGAGTAGGCCCAAAGGGCCGCATCCCAGGTTTACATTCCCATTCATTCACCTTCCGATCTCTCCTTGAACTCCATCAGACCCCCAATTTTCTTGCAATAATCCATTCTGAACATACCGATGAATACTGGAATATGGCCATTCTATACCTAAGAAATTTTTATATTTGTTATATGCTCCTTTATTAAATTTTTTGAAAAATACGATTTGCTCGGATGCCAGCTTAAAGAGTAATTAAAATCATTGGCAGAAGGTTTCAACACTGTATGCACATGATCAGACAATACGAGTATAGTCTCCATACTGAAAGGATATTGTTGTTTTATTTTCTGAAATGCTTCACCCAACAGGTTAATATGGCTGGTTAAGAATTGTGATTTACGATTGTTCAAAGCAAGAGTAAAAAAATAGGTACCGCCCGGCGTAAAACCTCTGCGAAAATTAACCATAATTGTTTATGAAGTTGGATTTCCTGTTAGTCGAATATTATAGGGATTTATTGTGCCTTCGAAGTTAAATAAAAACCTGGGATTCGGCCCTTGAGGCCTACTCCCAGGCTTGTATCTTTAAATTGTAAGCAAGAAAGCTTAATCTCAAGGGCACTTGGGATGGGAGAAGAGATCTTGAATCCAGGCAAGGCATAAAGCCTGTGGCGTAGAATAGG
>NZ_RZGU01000042.1:0-7801 GCF_003990085.1 Legionella sp. km535
TGGTCTTATAATAATGAAAGACCTAATATGGCTATCGGTGGCATTACACCAAGGCAGAAACTAGCTTTAGTGGCTGCTTAACTCTCTATTTTTGATGTCGGTTAAAAATGGGGGGATTACCTTAGGCCGCGTCGTCACGAATTATAAAATCTGATATTCTTGCTGTTTTTTTTTCCCTATTCCTACGTCCCGCGGCTCGTCCGCGGGATCCAGCGATCTCGCTTGTTTTGGTGATGGTGGGTATATCACCAAAATTAATAGACAAGGATGTAAAATGTCAGAACCAGCGCATCATTGAGACACTTGGTAGAAAACGCTTTTATGCATCTTAAAAAATGGCGTGGTATTGCGACAAGATAGGCTAAAAATACCCCCTCTTTTGTAGCAGCCGTTCAAATAATAACGCTAATTATTTCCTTTAAGCGCATTTGCATAAGAAAATCCATTCTGTGGAATATTTAATATAGTTATAGCACATACTAGTTTAATGGCTTTGCTGCTTGGTATTAATTTAACCTTCATGCAAGGGTAAGATTTTATTGGTGTTTTTTTGTAATAAGTTCTTTACAGAAAAAGATCATTGAGATCGGTTATGCCTTAAATCTTAGATAAATTGTATGTTAATATTTAAAAATGGATTTTTGAGACAAAATGATAATATCTATTTAAGCTGCCCTATACCAGACAAATAAGAGACACCTTTATTATTCATAGCCTTATTTTAAGACAATTCTATCTCATCACAATTCATCAAATAATCGGGGGAATTTATAATTTTTGCTATTAACTTCTTTGATCCGTCCCTATGAACTCTGGAATTCGCTGGGGTCATACTCGATTGATTTAGATGAATTAGCTGCTAATCAATCGAGTCTGATCCCATTGATATTGTGAATTCCAGTGGAGTTAAGCAACCACTGCATGTCACATCCCAATAACTACTTTGGATTAAGTCTTTCTATAGGCCTGTACATATTGATATCTGCACCCATTTATTTTACCAATCAAGAGGTTTTTAATGTTCCAGAAGAGGAAATAAAATATCCAACTCTTTTGACCAACTTGAAACAAGCGATCCAGCTTGGGTTTGTTTAGAATTATTAACTTCATTTAAAAGGAATTCAAATATATATCGTTTAAAACAATATTTTATGTCTGATTATCACGATAATCATACATAATCTGCCTTTCTAGCTTGCAACAAAATACCCTACTCTCTAAACATAAAAATATCTGTGGAACGGTGTAATCCTCCCTGATTTTTACCCATTTTTGCTAGGCCTGATCGTATTAAATTGTTAATTAGTCCCCAACTTTAGCCGAAAGACCTCGTCTTTTAATTCAATCGTATCTCCTGCAACCATCTTCTTTCTTTTTTGTTTTTCTATTACCCCGTTTACTAATACAACACCCGAGGCTATCAAATCCTTAGCTTCTGCTCCACTCGAGGCGATCCCTTCAAATTTAAGAATTTTAAAAAGTTCAACATGTTCTTTATTAATGAAAATATCTTTCATATTATTTATTACTCCAGTAATTATGAGTTGTCACAATTTTTGCTTTTTAGGGAAGCAATATAAAGGGCTTCAATTTCAGTCCTTGCCCATGGTGTTTTGCGCAGGAATTTAAGGCTTGATTTGATGCTGGGGTTCGAAGAAAAGCAATTAATCTTGACTCTTTCCGCCAAGCCTTCCCAGCCATAACAAATCAATAAACTATTCAAGATAGCCTCTAGGGTAATACCGTGTAGAGGATCATTAGAAGTTCTTTCCATCAACTATACCTTTTTACACATTCTGTATTTAGTCTAGACCGATCTAAACTCTACCACTTCAAATACTATTAATTGGACTTAGCAGGCCGTTTGAGCCAATAACAGCTCTGCCGCCCTCTAAGATAAAATATATTGAATTCCATGATCATGAGCTAAACGCAGTAGTTTAAGATTGGCTCCTTTAGGATGCACCTCTCCTCTTTCCCATTTTTGATAGGTAGATGGAGTAACATTCAATATTTTAGCCATTACAGCTTGGCTAACTTTTTCCTTAACTCGCATTTTTTTTATTTCTTGTGCCTCAAGCTCTTTAACTTCACTTAAGTTAAGCATTTCTATATCTTTAATAGTAATTGCATCCAACTGAAGATCTTTGGCTGTTTCTAGCATAGCATCAATAATTTTACTCATTCTCAACCTCCACTAATGCCCCCTCCTTTATCAGCTTATTAATTTCCTCATCAGAATAAGCTAATAATGATTTAGCAATAATTTTAAAAGCTTTTTCTTCATTAAAAGAAATATTACTTTTAGCATTCTTCTCAAACCCAAAAACAAAAAAACAATGTTTTCCTTTTTTAAAAGCGACGATAGTTCTTGTACTGCCACTCTTCCCTCTGCCTTTATTGGCAACACGCTTTTTTATTACACCACCACCATAATTAGCCTCGTAAATTTCAATAGCAATTTCTTCAGCAGCGATATTAAGCGACTCATCACTAACTTGATTTTTTATAGCCCACTTGGCAAATAGTTTAGTTTTTATTATTTTCATTGAAATGCCTTGCATAGTAAATATTACTATAGCAAATTTTACTATACTGCGCAATTATAAATTAAAATAAACGGGGGTTTTACGAACACCCTTGAAGGAGCTCAAATATAATTCATTTTTATGCAAACAAGTTAAGGAATAGGTAAAGGAGTCAATGTTTACAAATTGTTTTAGCATTGAGTTATTAACCTTGTCGATTAAATACTTTCGGAGTTCCAAATTCGACATTTTTGATTTACGTCAGGAAGGATTACCGTTGATCCAACTCCTAAGAAAACTCCCGAGGAGTAAATTATTATTTGCTTTCCTTGGTATCGCCACAATGAAATGCAACCTGTCCCCACTTCAATAAGATATTTACCGCTTGAATCGGATATAATGACTTTATAATCATAATCCATAACATGCTCAACATAGACTGCTTACGTTGATGAGTGACCATTTAATGAAAAAAGCGTTACTAGCAAAAAAACAAAGCCTTTCATAGCCCGCACCTATACATCCATTAATTGTACAACTATAGCACAATAAAACAATATTTGTCAGATCAAATACACCATAACCTTATAGACCTAATGGCCTCCCAAAGTCTGAGGCAACCTGAGGCACCCAGGCCAGAATGGTTGTTCAATTATGTGTTTTTAAGGTATATTTGTATCTTCATATACATATAATAAATCTGGGCTTCCAACATGTGTGAAATCAACATTTCCATGATCATTAGGTATGGTGTGACTAGTTAACCAATTTGTAGATCCATGCAACTTAATTAATTTAGGTGCCTGTATTCCATCCTTAATAGGATCAACCCACCCACTTCGATAAATCTTTTTTGGTGATACACCATAACCAGAATCAACACACCAAGTTGTAGATTCATTTAAAGCTCTATCCATTAGTGTATCCCAATTAAAAGTTATTATTGCGTCTTTATTGGTTAAATGTTTAGATAAATTCAAATGTACATTAGAAATTGGACCATTTTGAATCTCATTTATCACAGAAACAAAAAGAAATACCAATTGATTATAAGTTTTATATAAATAAAGACCTTCAGAAGAAGCAAACTGATTTAGTAAATTTTTTTTTGATGCTATTTCAGAATGAAACGACTCTATATCGACACCAGAGTTCAGATAGGTTCTCACTTGTTCAAAAGAACTAAAATTTTCTCTTTCCATAACATATAGTAAGATTGCATCTATAAGCACCCAAGGGTTTTCTGATATTTCTAACTTGTTAAAGGTTTGAAAAAAGTCTTTTGCTATTGGCATACTTAAACCTGATGGAGATTGCTTATAGCACTTTGAAGACCCCGCCCCTAGTAATATTACTTTCATTCAGCATCCATGTAGTAATCAGCTTAATTGAGTATAGACAATCACTCATGCTGATTCAATTTTGATCAAATAAACCCTCTCTGTCTATTAATTTATAAATTAATAGATACCCCAAATTGCAGATCATAAAACGACTGTAAAATCGTTTTCCATGAGTTTGTAGACGCGAATGTCTACTAATCGAATACACAAAATCATGTGCTTTTTAGACATAATGTTAGATAGGAATCAGCTAAACTACTTTTTCATGAAATTAATTACTGCTGAGCGTGTGACCTTTTCTCCAGTCATACTCTCTTAGTTATGCTATATTTTAATATATTTAAATAATTCATGGATGATTATGTCAATATTAAATGAATTTTATAATAGTAAATATGCAAACTGTACTGAATACAAAAATGCCCCATGTTATAGGGCTTTAATATCTATTGCTTTCTTTGAGTACTATTTGCATTGTTTAATGCTTGAGGATGTTAAAGAAGAAATTAATAACTTTACTTCATCAGTTCGTGATGGAGAGGAATACATTCTAACATATGACTTTGATGACGATGAGCCAACTGTTTTAATGGAATTTTATCCTTTAGAGTTTCTTGAGGGGTGGGGGGCTGTATACGTAGATCATACTCATACATGTTATCCCCTAATACTTTATCCACAAGCCCATAAAATTAAAAAATCTACTAGGATTGACGGCTTTTTACATGCAGTCGAATCCATTCATGGTGAAGTGGATAAACTACTGGATCTGTTCTTAAAATATGAAATAATTAGAGACTTAAAAAACGATGAGCAGAGAAAATTAAATTGGACCAATTATCATAAAGATTTACACACCTTTATCCATAATAAATATTCTTAGAAGTAACTTTTGCAAATACATCATTTCTGATAAATCTCAATTTAATGTGTTTTGGGGACATCAATGAGATAAGTATATCTAATTTTAAGTTTTTCATTTAAATCGCAATGAATAAAAATTTCTGCTACTCTATTCAAGCGGCTATCTAAAAGCTTGGCCTCAAACATAGAGAAAATAAAGAGTCATCTATATAATCAAATATGCGCATGATTTTTGAGAATTTTCTAGCATGATTTTGACGGTATAATTAACAAAAGTAAAATTATTCCAATAACTACGGTATATCTGGCAAATTGATGAAAAAACGAAAATATGATAAACCACAAATCCAAGAAGCTATATTTGAGGCCAAATTTAATTTCGAAAATTTTGATGTCGCTATGCCTGGTCAAATATTTGAGTTGATTAAAAATGAATATCCAATAAAGCAAGACTATAAACATTTTTCTCTGACATTCTCAGAAAACTCAAATCTTTCACCTTTAATACAAGCTCCATTAATACGAGCATCTAAAAATGATAACTCAGAAATATTACAATTTGGACCAGGAATAACAGTAGCCAATAATCTAAGATATGAGAGCTGGGATGCTTTTGAACCAACAATTAATAAAATTTTGTCCGCATATATTGATGTTGCTAACCCTATTAATGTTAATCGTATTGGAACTCGATACATTAATAATATTCATATTCCCTTAGAAAATATAAGTGTTTCTGATTATTTTAATTTAGATATACAAATTCCTAGCCAATTACCAAGTATGAAATCTCTCGAGCTTGTTTTTTTAAATGATGTCGTTAGGAATAATAACAGCTTTACGATACGAACAAGATTTTCAACCGAAACTCTAAAACAAAATGAAATTGGAGGAAGGTTTATTTTAGATTTAGATTGTTATATTGAAAAACAATTTGATTGTGATATTAAAAGTTTAATTTCATTAGCCAAAGAATCTCATGACATTTTAGAAGATTTTTTTGAGACTATAATAAGTAATAAGACACGTTCGATTTTGGAAGTTAAAAATGGATAGTTCTTCTATAGCTCTCCGAGCCCCCTTAAAGCTTGAACCATCTAGTAAATGGATTAGGCCTAATACAACTTATGAAGATTTTAGTGCTAAAGCGTATGATGCTGAATCCATACAAAGAAGAAGAATAGAATCTATTATTTCGACTATCACATTACAGGATAATAAAGAATTACAGATCGAGCACTTATTTAAACTTAAATATCCTCTTATTCAAAAAAGAAATAAAATTATAAAAAATCCTATCAAATTAATTTTTTCTAAAAGTAAGTTGAAAGATATTGATGCAGAACTTGATAAAATTGAACTAGAAATCTATAGACTTCAATCACAGGATACCAAAAATAATATGGATATTGATAATCTTCTACTACATATGGAAAAAAAATTATCAAGGCGTAATCAAATTTTTTCAGAAAGCTCATCAAAAGCTTAAAGACTATCATTATAAATGGCTACATATCGAACTTATAAACCTAGACTTAGAATAGACTTCAATTATTCTTGTGGGTATTGCAAGGCCAATGAGCCTGAGATTGGAGGAGCAAAAAACTCATTTCAAATAGACCACTATCAGCCAAAAAAAGAGTTTCCTGAATTGATAAATAATTATGAAAATCTAATCTATGCATGTAGAGCATGTAATCAGTACAAGGGTGACTATTGGCCTACTCCTTTTGAATCTTTATTACAAAAAATAATATTAAATCCCAGAGTAGATAATTTAGAGAAACATATAGATCTAAGAAATTTTGAGTGGATGGCTAAAACGCTTAGAGGAAAATGGAATATTTTAAAATTAAGATTAGCTTCAGAACCCCATATAACAAGAAGAAAAGACAGAGCTAAAATTCAACAGATGATTAAAAAGCTTTTAGACAAAATACCAACATTTCAAAAGGAGATCCTTGATTTAGAAACGAAAGGAGATATTTTAAATTGTCAAAAGCTTAGACAGGAATATGAAGAGCATTTAGAAGATATAAACACGTTGAAAAGAAAAATTGAAGGGCCTATGGAGTAAATAGTAATCCCCCTGAAAAATCTTTTATAAATAATTTATATCCACCGACACAATTAAGTTTTTTTAATGGTTTTTTACTGATTTATATACTTATACAGTGTAGTCTTACCAACACCAACCATTTTGCAGATAGATTGAATTGAATGTTTTTTATTGGCATATAGAGTTTTTACCAGCTCTTTTTGCTCATCACTGAGTTTCTCTGGTCTGCCACCTTGTCGACCCCGAGCCCTAGCAGCTTCAAGGCCAGCAAGGGTACGCTCTTTAATCAAGTTTCGTTCAAATTCAGAAAGTGCACCAAAGACGTGAAACATAAATTTCCCAGAAGGTGTCTCAGTATTAATAGCCTCGGTAACACTATGGAAACCGATTCCTTTTTCTTCTAGCTTACTGACATAAGAGATTAAATGTTTGAGTGATCGCCCTAGCCTATCCAATCGCCAAACAACCAACACATCTCCTTCTCTTAGGAAATTTTCAACTTTCTCTAAACCAGGGCGTTCAGATACAGAACCACTAATCTTATCCGTAAAAATTTGCTCACACCCTGCCTTCTTTAATTCATCAAGTTGTAAGTCTAAATTTTGTTCATGTGTTGAGACTCTGGCATACCCTACTCTCATTATCATTCCTTGTAGTTCACAAAGGCTAAAAGAACAGATTAAAATGAACTTTGATTAATGTATAGAGTTTTCGAACTGATTTTCGAGGTAAATTACAAATTTTGAACAGCAATTTAATAAGTCCGCAAACCCATCTTTTTACGAACCGCCACTAATAATAATTTGCAGAATCGTTTATTCATCCTATAATGCTCACTTCAATATTTATGGAATAAATAATGAACAAAAAAATATGCCTTTTGTTGTCTGCGATTACCCTGATCTCAATGAATCAAAATACTAACAGTGCTTATCTGCCTTGTTCAATGCAACCCCAAAAACTCAAAGAACGCTCTTTAGAATTAAAGAAGCTTGCAGATCAAGATC
>NZ_RZGU01000043.1:0-7253 GCF_003990085.1 Legionella sp. km535
TGGTCTTATAATAATGAAAGACCTAATATGGCTATCGGTGGCATTACACCAAGGCAGAAACTAGCTTTAGTGGCTGCTTAACTCTCTATTTTTGATGTCGGTTAAAAATGGGGGGATTACCACTTGATGGATAAAATCACAATCAAGGCTTTACTCTAATTTTATTAGAGAGATTATAATTTATACTAAAAAACCCAATTTTCTTTAACCATAAATTGTTCTAAATTGTTACATGGAATAGAGTAGTATTCACATATAGCGGGAATTTTAGTGCTATTGGGTTTATATCTTTCTTCAGTAATAATAGTAAGGTTATTAATTTTAGCTTTTGCAACAAGAAAGGGATCTGCACATAATCCGCCTGTTAATTGCTTAGTTTTTTCTATCATTCCTTGGAAATGTCCATTTTTTTCTTTAAATAACTCCATCATAAAATTTGCTTCAACGCCGCTTGGCTTATGAAAAATGTCTTTATTGTCGTTTGTCCAAGTTATTGCAGCTGCATTTTTATCCAAGCCTTGAAGCTCTTTAAATACTTCAATAACAGAAGCAACCTTTTGATTTTTTATTAATTCGTCAAATTTAGCCCATAAGCTAGGAAATCTACTAGGGTAGTATTTGAAAAGCAAACTAAATGTTGAAGTATCAAAAATATACAATTTATTATACCTTTGCTAAGTAATATTCTTCCATTGTAATGAATGACTTAGGCTTTACATTTGCATAGTCAGCGGCTTTTTCAATGCTTATTACTCCTTGATGGTAATTTTCCAGAATTTTTGAAAAATAATTTTTACCTAAATACGATAATTGGGTGTAATAATAATGACCACTGGATTCTTTTGAATTTCTTTTGGCAATGTCATCATTCCAGGATTTTATTTTAGATTTATACTCTTCTTTACTAATCAGTTGTAATGAGAGTAATTTTCTCCATATAACCTCTGTACTTACTTTATAATGCCCAGCAAGAGCAATTACTTCATTATCAGTAAGAATACTGTTTTGTAATTTAGTAATAAAACTATCATTGGGAATAAGAAAGTTTGCTGCAAATGAATTACATTTTACTTCAATATTTGTAGGATCAGAAAACTCTAGATTCCAGAACTCTCCAGCAAAGACATCTAAATAGTTTTCTTTATAAATTAAATGAGCAACCTCATGAAATAGGGTGAAAATTTGTCTATTTTTAGACATAGAGCTATTAAGAAAAATAATTGGAAACATTTGATCATAAATGCAAAAGCCTGATACTCTACTATCCTTAAATGCTTCTTTAAAAACATATACTCCATGTTCTGCTAAAACATTTCTCCATTCCTCTAGTGCTTGCTCTGAATTTTTCCATTTCGCTTGTTCTTCTATAGTAACGCCCAATATAGCTCTTGCCTTTTTGGCTATATCGTATGTTGAGTTATTTAATTTAAAATTAAGCCAGTTCACTTTTTCTTTCTGCTCTTCATATTCATTTTGAAATAGCTCTTTCAAGTAAATTTGAAACGCTGTCGCTTTTCTGAATAGATATCGTATATGTGGAGAAAGGGTATGAATATCTTCTTGAGATAAGGCACGAAAGGATTTTTCTACATCTTTTTCTTCAGGGGGCGATGGAAAAAAGAAAATTGCTAATGGGCGATTATAATGTATAGATAACTTTTCTAATTGGCTATAAGTCGGATAACTTACCCCATTTTCCCATTCTTCATGCTTAGAGTTTTTTTTACATTCCTCTTCAAGCGTATATCCTGCTTTTTCTCTAGCCCATTTTAAAATGGATGGATTAATAGGAATCTGCTCTGCCATCACAATACCTAATTTAACATATTAATAATTATTGTAGTACAAGTTGGAAAGTGAAACTACCAATGTTCATTTACAACTCGGTCAATATATTTATCAGTCGAAGTGATTTACTGTCTACATTGCGTCTACATGACTTTTTTGAATTTTCTACAACTACTCGTAACTACTTGATTTTATTGGTGGGCCCACTAGGACTTGAACCTAGGACCAACGGATTATGAGCCCGTCAATGTAAAAACAAGTAATTGATTTTATTATAATTTTAATCTCAGGAAACCACTACAATTGTCGTACAAAGTATAACAGTGTCGTACCCAAATACGCAAATTCCCCACAATGGGTTTTTACGGAGTTATTTTAATATTAAAACCCATTTGGCGTTATTGGGTTTTATATTAAAATTATAAGTATGAAACTAAATAATGAAATGACATTGAAAGATCTGTTTGCAAGACCAGTCTTTTACGCCGCAGAGGCACGTGAAGCAGGTATCCATCCGAGCCGGCTCAGCTATTATGTAAAAACTAATAGGATTGAACGTATTGGGCACGGTGTTTATCGAGGAGTAGAATCCTCTATTGATGCGGATTTTCAATGGGAAGATTTGATTGTAATCGCGAAAAGTATTCCGCAAGGAATAGTCTGCCTAGTCTCGGCCTTGGCTCTTTATGAACTGACAGATGAAATGCTAAGAGACCATTGGATAGCCGTTCCTCATTCTACTACGGCACCAAAGCGAGAGCATTCTCGTATTGTTAGAATGCGAGATACAGAAACAGGTAAAACACTGTACTCTGTAGGGCGGGAAACAGTTGTCATTTTTGACAGAGAAAGAACAATAATAGATGCCTTTCGCTATCTCAGTAAAGAAATTGCCATTAAAGCGCTTAAAGCAGCTGTGAGTAGTAGAGCGACAAAAAAATTGGATATTAGAAAGCTTCAGCAGTATGCGAGGCAATTTGGACTTAATCTTGAGCCTTATATTTTGACGGTGACAACATGAATGAACAAGCCTTAAAAGCACGATTAAAATATATTCACAAGTAAAAAAGGTAAAAGTTTTAATGAAGTATGGAAGCTATTGGTTCTAGAGCGATTTTTAGCTAGACTTTCTCGTTCTGAATATTCTGATAAATTCATATTCAAAGGTGGATTGCTACTATCCTATTACCTGACAATTGGCAGAGAAACCATTGATATTGATCTATTAGCTAGACGGCTAAATGCAGAAAAATCCAGTGTTGAATTAATCGCGCAAGAAATCTATTTGCTTAATCTGGATGATCGGTTTCAGATGCGCTTCATCAATGTTGACGATTTAGATCGAATTACCCTGGGTTTCAAATTGGGATTGCCGTTCAATTTGGGGTGAGGAGCGATAAATTTTTTGTGGACATTGGTGTCGGGGATGTGGTCGAGCCAGTATTCTTAGATTGGCCATCCTTTAATTACAAGGAAAAGCCATTATTTGAAGATTCTATTTCGCTGGAGGTATATCCAGTAGAAACTATTTTTGCTGAAAAACTGGAGACCCACTTTTCTCGTGGCGCAGCTAATAGCCGTATGAAAGATTATCATGATCTATTACTTTTATGTCGTGAGAATAAGCTTCTTGATAAAATCCGATTAAAGGATAATATCATCCAGACGTTCCATAACAGAGGAACCGCATTTTCTCTTCCAGTTCAGTTTCAGTCTGATGAATTAAAGAGAATGCAGGTTCTTTGGTCTGGTCATATACGTGTTTTAGGTGTTAATCGGGCTGTGACGCTTGGTTTGCCCCCAGATTTTAAATTAATAATTTGACTCGACATACCCCTGAAAATGCCGTGCTGTGTATAACAGTGCCGTACTCGAACACGCAAATTTTTCAACCAGGGTACGTTTAATCACTGTATTCAAGTTTCTAAACCCTATTAATCGGCTATGGTTAATAATTTTAAAAAACTTAAATTTCAAGAAAAGCTATATTGATTTTCATACTTTTTGGTATATATAAACCCAAAATGTAAATAGCTATCCGGCTTTTGGTTTTTTGGATCGTGGCGTGTGGGCGAAAGAAACCAGTTTATATGGTGAAGAATTAAATAAAAACATTGTGATCCAATTGTATCCACATGTGTGGATTGTCAAAAAAAAAATTTATATAATCCGAAGAGCTAAAAATGGAACAGTATGGAAAAATAGCGAGTTATCTATGATAGGTGAATTTAACTTTCTTAATGAGAGTATACAGGAAATCAAGTCCTTATTTGAAAAGCAGACCGAAAGAAATCCCAATAGTATTGCGGTAAAATATCAATCAAAAGAGATTACTTATAACGAGTTGAATCAAAGAGCAAATCAACTAGCCCATAAGCTCTTATCTATAAAAAATATAAAATCCAATAAGTTAATTCCAATTTTGTTAGATCGAAATGAATATATGATTATTGGACTCTTAGGAGTATTAAAAGCAGGTGCTGCGTATGTTCCTATAGATTCAAATCTTCCTGATGAACGCATAAAATATATTTTGGCAGAAACTAATTCGGATATTTTAATCACTCTTGATAAATATTTGCATAGAGTTTCTTCTATAGATAGTTCTTTAGACATAATATCCATTGATTTAGAGACATCGCCCTTAAATAAAGACAGTAATCCTGAGATAATAATCGAAGATGATTCTTTAGCTTATGTAATTTTCACTTCAGGTACAACCGGCACACCCAAAGGAGTTATGGTTGAACATAAAAGCGTGATAAATTTAATTAGTTTAAATCTTCCTATAATTAACCTTGCTAGCCAATCAAAGAAATTTAATTGTTTATTTTTTTCAAATTATTCTTTTGATGCTCATGTATGGGAGGTATTTTCTTGCTTATTAAATGGACATACTTTATGTATCCCAGAAAATTTTATTCGGTATGATATAAGAGCGCTTAAAAAATATATTGAAGATAATCATATTAATATTGCTTTAATTCCTCCGGCTTTACTAGATCCTGATATTTTATTGAATGTAGATCTCTTAGTGGTTGGTGGGGAGAAAATAAGTCAATCGGTACTTCAGAGTTATCTTAATGCTAAAATTAATGTCCTCAATGCTTATGGTCCTACAGAAGCGACGGTTATATCTAGTTATCATTTATTTAGAGAGACTAGTGAATACAACAACATTGGACTGCCAATAAATAATACTCATTATTATGTACTCGATAAGCACCTAGAGTTAGCTAAAAATGAAGAAATTGGTGAGCTTTATATTGGAGGGCTAGGATTAGCAAAAGGATATGTACAAAATACAGCCTTACATAAATCGTCTTTTATCGAACACCCATCTTTAGGGAGATTGTATAAGACAGGTGATTTGATACGAGTTACTGTGGATGGAGCATATGAATATATTGGTAGAAGCGACAGACAAGTCAAAATTAGAAGTCATCGGATTGAATTGGGAGAAATAGAATCAGTAATTCATTTATTTCCTGGTATTAATCATTGCATAGTTATAACTGATTCAATTTTAGAAAAGACTAATCATCCAAGTTCTTTGATTCTTGCTTATTTTGTTTCCGATATTGAAATTGATCAACAACAACTGAAGTTATTTGTTCAAAATCAGTTGCCTCATTATATGCTCCCTAATCAGTTTATCCGACTAGAAAAATTCCCTTTAACACTAAATGGTAAAATAGATATCTCTGTATTACCTATGTTGCACTCTATTAAAGAAGATAAGGAAACTCCTAGAAATGAGTTTGATATCGGAATACTTAATATTTGGTCTCAAGTTTTAGGGATAAATAGTAATCTTATTGGGATAAGTGATGATTTCTTTTACTTAGGTGGTAACAGTATTCTAGCTATTAAATTAGTAAAGGAATTAAACGAGCAACTTAATTTGAATATTAATGTTGTTGAATTGTTTGAATTAAGTAATATCAAAAATATAAGCGATAAATCTCAATTTAAGAGCAATTTATTGTGCAATAAGCACTTTGATTCACATCAGATAAGCCCATCAGAGAGATTGATACTTAGAGATTATTTTTCGACAGAATATAAAAATATTTATAATGAAAATTTTGTCATTGAAATAAATCATGAGCTTGACAAAATTAATTATGAAAAAGCTATTGCTTACTTATTTGATGAATTTGATATATTACACACAAATTATTTGAATAGTGATGGTTTTTTTTCAAGATTAGAGAATACTCAAGTGCCGCCAGTTTTTGAGTTCATAGATTTATCTCAGGATAAGGCGGCTGAAAAAACTTATTTGAATTTCATAAATAATGCCGTAATACAGCCATTTCATATTGAAAAAGACAAGTTAATAAGGTTTTATCTTTTTAAATTTTCCCAGTCTCAATTTAAGTTATTTATTGTTTTATTCCATGCTATTTTGGATGGGACATCTGTAATTAATATCTTATTACCAAAACTTTATTTGTACCTTACTAAAGAGATTGAGCCTAGTAAATTTTTATTAAGTGATTATCATTCATTTTCTAATAAGATTCAGCAAGTGTATGAAGATAATCAGCAAACTAAGCTAGCCTATTGGGCAAGAAGATTTTCTGAAGCAGAGCCATGGAATTATATTCCCTCTCATTCTCATCAAGACATATCGACGGGAAGGCAAATTAAATTTCTCATAAATGAGCATATTACACAAAGCTTAAATTATTTAACCCATAGACTTTCAACAAGCTTATTTGACATTTTGTCTGGTTGCTTTGTATTGGTCTTAAATAAATTTTCACAACAAAATAATTTAACTATTAGAACAAACATTGATGAAAGGCTCTATGCGCCAGAGTTTATTGATACTCCTGGATGTTTCATAAATAATTTGTTTTTATCAGTCAATCTTAAATCTACCTGGACCTTAGAAGATTTAATTA
Organism: Legionella sp. km535; assembly: GCF_003990085.1. Classification (NCBI taxonomy): domain Bacteria; kingdom Pseudomonadati; phylum Pseudomonadota; class Gammaproteobacteria; order Legionellales; family Legionellaceae; genus Legionella; species Legionella sp. km535. Next base: position 6,702 of record NZ_RZGU01000043.1, read on the forward strand.
TAGCTATTAAAGAATCTAAGAAAGAGTCAATGGCGAATTTGGTTGATTATGACACTCTTTTGTCAAATTTTAGAGAAAAAATTATTGATTTATCAAGAGTGCATTTTAATATTGAACCAGAGCCTTATGTACAACAAGATTACTATCAATCTCAAGTTCAAACCCATTCAGGTGAAATTAAGAATGACTTATATTTTGAATTGGATATTAAGACAGATCACATCTTAGGTAGAGTGGAATATAAAAGTTCTATATTTAAACAAAAGGAGATTGATACCTTAATTTCAAGTTTTCAGAATTTATTATTGAACATTGATGAATTGATACAAACAAAAATAATAAATATAAATTTATTATCTGATCTGCAATTAAATACAATTTTGAATGAATTTAATCGAAATTATATCAGCTATTCAAATGTAAAAACTTTAGTAAAAACATTTGAATCACAAGTGCAAAGAAATCCTGATGGTATAGCAATTTCTCATGGAAAGCTAAAATATACCTACCAGGAACTAAATAAGAAATCGAATCAATTTGCTCACTATCTTC
>NZ_RZGU01000044.1:0-6006 GCF_003990085.1 Legionella sp. km535
GTTTTAGAATCGATAGTATTTGATTGTCACTAAATTTTGATCTTTTCATGCAGAATCTCCTCCAGCATAGATTATGAGAAAATTCTATTTTTGGCATCAATTATTTTTCGGGGGGATTACCGGAGCATCGTTTAGTTTTTTTTGAAAATATGCATCCCATCGGTTCGGCTTTAACATTAAAAGAATGATGACTACAATGCATATTAAGCAAATAAAAATAACAAATTTTTTCATGATCTTATCAATAACGTGTCTTTGAGAAGTGCGAAATTTTAAAAAATTGCATGATACAGTTATCTATTTGAAATTTCATTCTCTATTTTAGTTCGTCGTGTATGATTGAAAGTAGATCATAATGACGAGAAAAATATATAATATCATCAGTGAAAATTTGGAAGGTAGCTATTAATAACTACCGTTTGAGGAAAAATGATTCAATCATTCTGTGCGGTCTTGATAACAAACAACTTAGATAAACAAAAAACCTTCTATAAAGAAGTGATTGGGCTTAACGAATTGTTTCATCATGATAATACTGTTGGGCTTGGCGTTGAAGACAGACTGTATATCGTTTTAAGGGTCGAAGATAACCCTGAAAGTCATCATAAACAAGAAAATAAAGGCCCCGTTATTATCACCTTCCCAGTTGATAGCCAAAGTAAGGAAATGATCATGTCCAGAATTGAGAATGGTGGATATAAGCATCGGGATACATTAACCTTGTCTCAGTATGGCAGTGAATATATTTTTATTGAAGATGCGGATGGTAATGAACTTTGTCTGGATGTTCGGAAGTAAGAGCTAATTTTGCTCACTTATCCATTGTTCAAGATAAGCCTTCGTTTCCCTCAAGCTTCCCGTAAATTCTTCATAAGCCTCGGGTAGTGCATTCTGCTCTTTATTATCAGCTAAAGCCTATAGTTTTATAGTCTGTTGCAGCAACTGACTTGTAGCGCAATATCAATAAATGCTCGCTCTTTAAAAATTAATAATTCAAGACCAACCCTATCGTTGTTTAAATTTGAAGGGGTTTTGAATATGATTAGTCTTCATCTTCAAATGATAAAATATTATTAGAAAGTTCCTCAGCTATTAATGCTTCGAGGTCATCAAAATTAAGATTATCAATATCGATATCAAATTGGGATCTCCATAAGTCCTTTTTTGTTTGTTGATATTGGCTGATAGTGTGTTTGACAGTTTGTTCATTCAAATTGGCATACTGAGTTAACCAGGCACTTAAAAGCATTTCAGTTGGAAATAAGTAGTCTTTATCTTGCTTACGCTTTCGAGGGGTATCGTTATTTCTAAAATCACTGGTAAATAGCTCTTCTTCGGTTGGCACATCGTCTTCCCATCGATACTGTTCATATGGAAGCCTCATAAAAACATCATTGATATGTGCCTGTACCGATCTGTCACCACGTTGAGTGAATGAGCAATCATGATGGCTCTCAATAAATGCCTTCATAGCTGTTTCAAACATTGTTGCATCTTGTTTGCTCATATTCATAAGAGCAATTATATGAAAACTGAACCGTTTGTGGAATTGCTCAAGAAACCCCTGGATGTTTCCTTTTCTTAGTCCCCAAAAAAGCATGCAAAAGCGCGAATCTGTATCTATTGCTAGCAAAACATTTTTGTGCCCCAATTTTGTTACATGAATCATCCAGTGCCAATGTTGGTGGTCGTGCAAAATAGGCTCTTCAGTAAGAGCTAACTTTGATGTTGGTGACATGGGAGATAATTTTTTACCTTTACGGATTGAGGCGAAAAAATCTGCTGCGGCTTTGGTGCAATTGAAAATTAGCATAAGAATCTGTCTCTTATTGATTTGGGTTTGATATTGCCTAATAATTTCTATTTAACTTATGTCTGCATTGCATCTACATGAATTTATTGGGATTTTTCTAAAACCATCTTAACTATTTGGTTTTATTGGCGGGCTCGCTAGGACTTAAACCCGAGAGCAACGGATTATAATTCCTGATCTTTTAAAAATTACCCATTGGTTTTAAAGTAATAAATTGCAAAGGGATACCACTGCGAATATCGTGCAGAGTATAGCAATGTTGTACTCAAACACGCAAATCTCACGCATATGATGGAGACAACTGAGATCAGTTAATCAAAAGATATTTAATCGCTCAAATCGTTCATCTAGTAATTCGAGATACTTTTCCTGCATTGGTTGAGATAAAAAACTGAAACCGAGCAGCTCTTGCCATTTTGGTATTACCTGATGGAACTCTTGTACGATTCCATCGATCACGTTCTGGTTTAATCCTAATTGTTCAATGGCAAAATATTTAAGAAAATCACTCTTTGTTAAATTATTTTTTTCCCCTTTTAGAGGTAAAGCCAGTTCTTCTTTGGTGTTTTTTTGAGCGATAGTTGTGTTAAGTAAATCATATGCTGGTGATATGGAAATTTTTCTATCCTTAGTAATCAGGGAAAAATTTTTTAGATGCATGTCTTCATTGCCGACCAGGAAGTTAAACAATGTCAACTTTAATAATTTCACGAATTCAATTTTGGGGAATGTACAAAACTGTGCTACGACTGCAATTACTTTTTCCATAGAGCTTTTATATTTTGTATGTCGATCTTCACCTGATAGCTGTGCAAAATCTTCTAAAGCTAACTTTTTATTATGTCCTATTCTATCAAAGCGTTTAATGAAGTAGGTTAAACTGCTGTCCTTAGAATAAACCAAACCATGAATCGGAACTTCAAGGCCAATGGTCTTTGCAAGGGTCATAGTAATGGCTTCATTTTCAGGCAATTCCGGATAAATATCACTTTGTGGTTTTAAAATATATTGACCTTTTTGATCCACAATTTCAAAACAGCCCTCTTTAATCTTTAGTTTTGCGCTTAGTTTCTTTTGGACGCCTTGAACAGACATCTTTCCTACTCGAGCAATTGCTTCCTGACGCTGCTCATCAGCACTTAAATCCAATGGACTAAGGTATTTTAATTGAGGAGAAAGCAAATGCAATCCACGTTGCGAATAGTTTTCCTGGTCACTAATCTTTTCATAAGTAATAGGGCAGTGTTTCATCTTATTTCCTCAATAGTCACTGCGCCTACAACATCTTGGCCAACTAGTATCAACTGACCAAAATAATCATTTTTATCAATTTTATATTTCCGTAATAGTGCTTCAAGCATAATTCCTTCAGGAAGCAATCCTTCAAAAAAGGGTGGAAATACGCCAAAATCATAGATCTTATTGTTCAACGGCATAGTGAGTGAAACAGGTGCGCCCTGATAATCATCAAAGTAAGTAAATTGATATACTCCACCTTGTAACTCTTCTAATATTCCAGCTTTAATATTATTCACTGATACGTATGCTTTTCTCATATATTATGATCCGTTGTTTGAGGAAAAGGCGTTTCAAATTTCATTTGAATATTTAACACATCTAATACTTTTAGCAATGTATTTAGCCGCACCGATTCTTTCCCTTTTTCAATATCATAGATGACCGTCTTACCGACCCCCGCTAACCGGGCTAATTCTTGTTGTGATAATCCGCTTTGTTTGCGGTAGTAATGGACTAAATTGGCAATTTCGTGTGTGGGCATGGAACACCATAAATTAATCATATATTACTGTTATAGCAGTAAAAATGATAAAAATAAATTTATTATTGCATTTCTTTGCATTAATTAGCCATAAATTACTGTTATGGCGGTAATTTTGATTGATTTCCTGAATTTACCTATATTTATTTATTATAAATTGCTAAAAATTACTGTTATCACGGTAAATTTGAGGAGGGGGGAATAACAAAAATTCATGTTCTGCTTATGCACTGAAGCGATTACTCAATCATAAAATGAATAATGATGTAACCGTAGGATATATCATGAAAGATGTTGAGCGATTAAGGAAACCCATGCAACAAGTGGCTAATTTTCTACTGGGACATATGATGGAGACCATTGAGTTATGAAGAGTAAGAGTTCACTAACCCGTAGTCTCAATATCATAAATTTTGGTAGTTGCTGGATTTAAAATTAAATGACGAAAATTTCCATTAGCATCTTGATAATTAATAACATATTCATCTACTCGCCATAATATATTAATGTTGGGAATAAGAAAAACAACTTTTTTATCTTCACAGTCTATTTTTAAGCCATTATTTTTAAATAAATAACATCCTTTTTTATCCGTACCTAAGGTTGTTTGATGAATGTTACCTATACGAAATGTTTCAATAATTAATTTAGGTAGTCTTATAATACTGCCATTAATTGTTAATAGTGTAACTATTACTAATGTAAGAATTAAAGGTTTTTGTAGCTTACTTTTTATTTCTGGAAAGGGGATTAAAACAAAGATTGAATAAGCCAATAGACAAAAATATGTACTAAGAGTGTATATTATATAGTTTATTCCACTTTCTGGTGTTATTTCTTCTAAATGATTTATTAATCCAGTTGTGATTAGTAAGAGTAAATTTGATGTTGTAATGATTATAGTTGTGTAAAGAATTAGAGTAATTTTAGAGGGTGATGGACTTGACGTTTTTTTGGAGTTTGGCAGCAATATAAATATCGATATCAGAGGAATTATCATTGTTATTAACATAGCCAGAATGGGCATGAAATAAAATATAATTGATAAGAATATTGCATTTATGATATGTAAAAAAAGGAATGTTTTTATCGGCTTTCCTATGAGTTTTATTTCTGCTCTTCTTTTTTTCTCCTTTATAACTAATTTATCAAATAGATGACGAAATTTATTACCGAAAAGAAATGAGCATATATGCTCGTTGTTGATAAGTCTTTTTTGTAAATTACTGGAAATTAAGGGAGGGAGGGTGAGCAAAAATATAATTATTACAAGTACAAAACTGACAAATAATGAGAGAGCAATTAAACTGTCATAACTTTTTATAGGAAAATATTTTATTTCTAAGAAATAGATCGAAAAAATCAGCAAGCTTAGTAATAAAGAGGAATACCAGAGTCCTAGCGCATTATTTTTAATTATTTGTATAACTTTACTAATGTTAAAATTCATGTAATTACCTATTTAAAGACTACTCAAAAATATCATCCAAAGATTATCACTAAAAGATGAACAACGATCGCTCTTATCTGCCACTATTACTGAATACAACTAGCAATAAACTTAGTGAAGGGAACAATATTTTGATTAACACTAGCTTGCTCTAGTGCTTCCATATATTCATTTCTTCTCTCCACAGGAATAATAGTCCATGGATAATGGCCACTTGCTAACATAATATTCATCAGAAAACGCCCAATTCTGCCATTACCATCTGAATAAGGGTGGATATAAACAAAAAAGAAATGTCCGAGAACAACTCTAACAGAAGGTTCCTTTTCCTGGGTTATTAACTGAAAAAACTCTTCCATTAGTTCACTAACAATTTGCCAACGTGGAGGAATATGTTTTGATTGACGTATGTATAAAGGGCTGCGTCTGTATCCTGCCAAATCAGTTGGTTTTAAAAGACCTACAGCAACGCTAGGTTGAAATAATTCTCTATACCAATCCCCATGTTCTTTTTGTATTACTTTTCCGGGGTTGTCTCCATTCAATATTTCCATCAGGCTCTTTTTTATTGCTTGGAAAGCTTGCCAGTATCCACGGGCGGCTAATGCACTGCGGTGATTTCGATCTTGTTCTGTAGCATCGGGATTCCATTGTCCAGAACGAACTTTTTCAATTAAGTCGCGGCTTACTTGATAACCTTCAATAGATAGAGAATGGTAAGCGTCCGAGATGTATTTTTCGTCTACCTGCTCTATATATTTTTTAATATCGATTGTTGTAAGACGAGGTTTAGGAAAGTTTTCTCGAACTATATCGCGCATATCATGCCACATAACTTCCAAACGGTAATCCCCCCATTTTTAACCGACATCAAAAATAGAGAGTTAAGCAGCCACTAAAGCTAGTTTCTGCCTTGGTGTAATGCCACCGATAGCCATATTAGGTCTTTCATTATTATAAGAC
>NZ_RZGU01000045.1:0-5439 GCF_003990085.1 Legionella sp. km535
CGCGGAAATTCGAAGTATAGTCTTTACTCACACCTCAACCGAATTCCCGCGGCATTGACCGCTTTAATTAATTGCAAGAGTCTACGTACCGTAGCTTGTCCTTGAATCTTCTTTGCATCTTTGAAGCCCAGTTCCGCTTTATAGAATGGATTCCGCGGTCGAAGCCGCGGAAATTCGAAGTATAGTTTTTACTCACACCTCAACCGAATTCCCGCGGCATTGACCGCGGGATCCAGGGGGTAGGCAATGATGTGGTCAAGCGGCCGTGATTGGCTCAGCCAGGTATGCACAGAGGTCAATGGTTAACTCGACCTGGAAGTTGCTTTTCTAAACGGTAAATAGCGAGGCTCCCAAAAAATATCATGAATTAATTGCTCCAGATCAGCATCATGATTTTTTTGCGCATATCCTGAGTCAATAGCACAACGAGCCACAGCAACTGCAATAGCCTTGGCTACTGTTTGAGCATTGTCCAAGGATGGCAATAAAGGTAGGAAACTGTCCTTTTTGCTAGGTGCGAAATCACACAGTACTTTTGCTGCAGCCAGAATCATTTCTTTGGTTAATCGAGTAGCATTAACGGCCAGGACTCCCAAACCAATGCCAGGAAATACTAAAGCATTATTGCACTGAGCTACCTGAACCATACGGTTATGAAACTCAATAGGAGGAAATGCTGTTCCTGTAGCTATAAGCGCTCTACCTTGGCTCCAGGCTAAAATATTTGCCGGTTGCGCTTCGCATTTTTCATCGGGATTCGAGAGAGGAAAAATAATCGGGCGATCACAATGCGCTGACATGCTTTCAATGATATCCTGGGAAAAAGCACCAGTTTGAGCCGAGCAGCCTATCAAGATCGTAGGTTTTACATGACGGACTGTATCGGTGAGCGATGGATGCTGTTTCTCATTAATTGCCCATGATGCGATCTCATCTGCACTTCGTGCATAAGGCTTTTGTGCATCCGTCAAATCCATATCGGTATCAAGTAATAAACCTTGTCTGTCAATTAACCAAAATCGTTGATACGCCTCTTCGATGCTCAGGCCATCACGAACCATCGCATCAATAATCTGGTCACTAATACCCGTACCTGCTGAACCTGCGCCAAATACTACAATGCGTTGATCCTGAAGTTTTGTACCAGTGACATCGCAAGCAGCCAATAAAGCCGCCAGGGTTACAGCGCCAGTCCCCTGAATGTCGTCATTAAACGTACATAATTGATCCTGATATTGATCCAGGATACGTCTGGCGTTTCCGCGGCCAAAATCTTCCCAATGAAGGAACGCATTGGGAAATTGTTTATGCACTTCAGTGACGAAGGTCAGGATAAAATTGTCGTATTCAGAACTGTCAATGCGCTGATGGCGGCATCCCAGATACATCGGATCATCTAACAGTTCCTGATTGTTGGTGCCTACATCAAGAAATACGGGCAAAGTTCGTGTCGGATCGATGCCCCCACATAAGCTGTAGACCATGAGTTTGGCAACCGGAATATCCATACCACCTATGCCCTGATCACCAATACCCAGAACGCCTTCTCCGTCGGTTACGACAATAAGATCTATTTCCGGATTGGAACGGTTATTAATGATCTCTTCAATATGGTTTTTTTCAGAATGAGCAATGTAAAGGCCTCTGGGCTGTCGGTATTCATGACTGAAACGCTTCACTGCAGTGCCCACTATAGGTGTGTAAATAGTTGGCAACATTTCAGCCAAATGACGGCTCAGCAATTTATAAAAAACAATCTGATTTTTATCATGCAGATTATTTAGATAAATATTTTGTTTTAATCGAGAGGTATAGGTTGAGTATTGTAAATAAGCTCGCTTTACTTGTTCGTCCAGAGTTTCTACACGATTGGGAAGTTTTCCCAATAAACCAAATTCCTTTCTTTCTTCATTGGTAAAAGCAGTACCTTTATTTAGTTGTGGTGTGGTCAGTAAAGGCTTACCACATAAAGCGGTCTCAATATACAACTCACCGGTTTGTGCGTCACGATTCAGTTTAAAATCTAGCATGTGGTTTTCTCTTTAAGATAGCGTTACTTGCTGACTGGTGATAATATCGGCTTTTTGTAGTCTACATCAAGAGGTTGTGAATGAATAAGTACCTGGTGATGCTTTTCATGATAATGGGATTAACGGCCTGTAGTGAACGTGGCGAAAACTATTACCGCTCCAATCCTAATGAATTACAAATGGCCATAAAGTCCTGTCCAAACAAACAGCCGGAGGGTTTAACCTGCGAGCAGATTGGGCAACTGGGCAGTCGGATGAATAGCCTGGCTTATCAATTGCAATTAAATCCACAGGCTTTTGGTAATAAAATTTTAGCCCTTCAGCAAACGATTGCGAAGCAAAAGCTGGAGTTGCATGACGCCGGAACGAATTCTGAATTAAAAGTTTCTTTAGAGCAAAATGAGCATGATTTAGCCGACTATTTGGCTGTAGTGAAATGGTTGGAATCACCTGAGAGTTGATGATGAGAATCTTAGTAAGTAATGATGATGGCGTGTCGGCTACTGGAATAAGAGTTTTGGCTACAGAGCTTGCCAAAATTGCAGAGATCGATGTAGTTGCACCAGACCGAAACAGAAGTGGCGCGAGTAATTCATTAACCTTGAGAGATCCGCTCAGAATAAAAAAACTGGATAATGACTATCATAGTGTAGAAGGAACACCAACTGATTGTGTCCATCTGGCATTAACCGGTTTTTTAGATCATCAAGTTGACATTGTTGTTTCCGGAATCAATGAAGGTGCCAATTTAGGTGATGATATTTTGTACTCTGGAACTGTTGCTGCCGCGATGGAAGGGCGCTATCTTGGATTGCCAGCCATAGCCATTTCCATGGTTGGTGATACGAACCTGCATTATCAAACCGCGGCTGTTATAGCCCGGCAGTTGGTTATGAAATTAAGCGTTAACAGTCTTCCTTCTCAAACGATACTCAATGTAAATGTTCCCAATTTACCATTGGATCAAATCAAGGGATTGCAAGTAACACGATTAGGTACTCGTCATGGTGCTGAACCTACCGTTAAAGAATATGATCCAAGGGGCAGGCCTATTTATTGGGTTGGTCCCCCTGGATTAGAGGCAGATGCCGGCCCAGGAACAGATTTTCATGCAATTAACTCAGGTTTTGTCTCTATTACTCCACTGCATCTGGATATGACGAATTATAAGTTGTTTGATCAGTTATCCCAAGTGCTGTCCGGGGTGCATTTGCAGGCTTAAATCCAAAGTATAATAAATGAACATTTAATTTGAGATTTTTAAAATGCTAAATTTATGCAAAAGACTTTTTTGCCTACTGCTCCTGATAATTCTTGCCGGTTGTGGGGCAAGAAATGACCTGGCTCCGGTAACTGAGCTAAAATGGCAACCTTATTCGAAATATCAAAAAACTCACACCGTAAGGCGTGGCGAAACTCTTTATGCAATAGCATTTCGTTATGATACAGATTATAGACAGCTTGCTCAGTTAAACCATTTGCGCCCACCATTTTCTTTGAGGGTTGGACAAGTTCTTAATGTTCAGGGCGTTACACGAACACGGTATCCGGTAAGAAAAGCTTATACTCCCAGATATACAAAGCCAGTTACCCGAAGTCCGCGAAGGGTTTTTCACTCACCAACTGTGTTCTCTCGTTTGGGTTCACGCTCTGGATGGTTATGGCCTGTAAACGGTCAAGTTGCCACTTCATTTGTTCCTGCTCAAGGTAAAAAAGGCATAAATATTGCATGTACTAAAGGAAGCAAAGTTCGTGCTTCTTCGGGAGGCGTAGTTGCTTATGCTGGAAGTGGATTAGCTGGATATGGTAATTTAATCATTATCAAACACAATAATGAGTTTTTAACAGCATATGGAAATAATTCCAGAAATCTGGTTTCTGAAGGGCAGCGAGTCAATGCGGGCCAAGTGATAGCAGAAGCTGGAATGATTGAACGTAAATATTGGGGCGTTCATTTTGAAATTAGAAAGGCGGGAATACCAGTCAATCCATTGAATTATCTACAAAAAGGTTGACATATAACTTGTAGTTATAGCAACAATAGACTTGTTGAGAAGCAACATACATTTCGAAACGGGGCTAAACATTATAGGTGATACAATGAGCGCGGATGATGAGCCAATTAAAGAGACGGAAATCAAGGAAGAAGAGTGGGTTGAGCCTGATGATGATTCTCTTTTAATCGAGGATGATATTGAATCGATTATAGAAAAGTCAGAGGATGAGGAACTTATTGATCTGCCTGATTTCAGCGATGATGCTGCTTTTCCTACTTTCCAACGAGGTAAAAATATCGCGAAGGCGATGGATGCGACCCAACTGTATTTAAGTGAAATTGGGTTTTCACCTTTACTTAGTGCCGAGGAAGAAGTTCATTATGCAACTCTTGCTTTGAAAGGGGATATTGCGGCACGTAAGAAGATGATTGAATCCAACTTACGTCTGGTTGTTAAGATATCTCGCCGTTACCTGAATCGAGGATTACCACTACTTGATTTGATTGAAGAAGGTAATTTGGGTCTAATGAAATCTGTGGAGAAATTTGATCCTCATCGAGGCTTCAGATTTTCAACTTATGCCACCTGGTGGATAAGACAGACTATTGAGCGCGCTATCATGAATCAAACGAGAACCATTCGTTTACCAATTCATGTAGTTAAAGAGTTAAATGTCTATTTAAGGGCAGCAAGACAGTTAACACAAAAGCTCGATCATGAACCCTCACCAGAAGAAATCGCTGAAATGGTTGATAAACCATTGGAGGATGTTCAAAAACTGTTGGGATTAAATGATAAAGTAACTTCAGTTGATACACCTATCGGCTTTGATGAAACCAAATCTTTGTTGGATACTATTGCTGATGAAAACAGCGTGAATCCGGCCGAACTGTTAACAAATGAGAATCTTCGATTACATATAGAATCTCTATTGGATAAATTGACTGAAAACCAGCAGCAAGTAATCGCGCGACGATTTGGCCTGAGAGGTTTTGAAAAGGCAACGCTTGAGGATGTCGGTAAAGAAATTGATTTGACTCGCGAGCGAGTTCGCCAAATTCAGGTTGAAGCGTTAAAAACATTACGAACTTTATTGGAGAGAGTCGGTTTGACCCAGGAAGATCTCTTCTAATTGGTTTGATGATGTGACGTGATGCCTGTTGGATTGCGATGGCTTGTGCCTCGAAGCATGATGAATGTTGTGGTGAACAGCATCATCCTGCTTTTGAATTTTTTATGCTTTCGATGCTTCAAGTCTTGCTCCTGATTGTTATCAGTTATCCCCGCGAAAGCGCACTACTGTCCGGTTTAAGTTTTAGTCTCCAGTAGAAGTGGCACTTCTGGAGACATAGGCTTTTTATCTAAATAGAAGGCATTAACTGGCACCGGTTTTTCTAAATTGCATTTGATCC
>NZ_RZGU01000046.1:0-5295 GCF_003990085.1 Legionella sp. km535
GATCTTGATCTGCAAGCTTCTTTAATTCTAAAGAGCGTTCTTTGAGTTTTTGGGGTTGCATTGAACAAGGCAGATAAGCACTGTTAGTATTTTGATTCATTGAGATCAGGGTAATCGCAGAGAACAAGAGGCATATTTTTTTGTTCATTATTTATTCCATAAATATTGAAGTGAGCATTATATGATGAATAAACGATTCTGCAAATTATTATCAGTGGCGGTTCGTAAAAAGATGTGTTTTTGGGACACTGCGCTTCTCTATTGATTGTTTGCTTCAAACCCATCAAAATGGCATTCCAAAACTACTCCCAAAACCATTTGTCTCAAAATCACTATTCACTTAGGATTTTGGTACTATTATGCTCAAGGAATGAACTATGAAATTTGGATATGCTCGTGTATCTACAAATGATCAAAGCTTAGACATTCAAATCGAAAAGCTAAATGCGGCTGGCTGCGATGAAATCTTTAGTGAAAAAGTTAGTGGCGCTAAAAATGATCGCAAGGAACTAACTCGCTTGCTAGAAAAACTTCGTAAAGGTGACACTGTCTGTGTAGTTAGACTTGATAGACTTGGTAGAAGAATGATTAAGCTTGCAGAAATGATTTTGAGTTTCAAGGAACGGGGAATCAATTTCGAGTCGTTGGATAATAAAATTGATACTTCTACCCCAATGGGAATGCTAATGTTTAATATCTGCGCTGCTTTTTCAGAGATGGAACGGGAGCTTATTCGTGAACGAGTTCAAGCAGGTGTTGATGCAGCAAGGGCTAAGGGCCGATTGGGAGGCAGGCCAAAATCATTAAATAAAGAAAAAGCAGAAAAGCTTCGACGACTTAGAACAAGTGGTGAGTTTTCAGTATCTCAAATTTGTGAAATGGTTGGAGTTAGTCGCTCGGTCTACTACCGAGAAAGTAATAAAATGGTGGAAAACCAATGAATTCGATTGACCTTAGTAAAACTTCTGATTTTTCAGATTACATCGTATATGTTGATGAAAGTGGCGATCATGGATTGAATAAAATTGATGGGAGCTATCCGGTGTTCGTTCTTGTCTTTACAATCTTCAATATAAAGGCCTACATTGAAGACGTTGTCCCCAAAATACAACAATTTAAATTTAAATATTTTGGTCATGATCAATCAATTTTACATGAAACTGATATAAGAAAGGATAGAGGTGACTTTAACTTCTTAAAAACTAAAGATTTAAAAAATAATTTTCTGGATGAGCTTACAAACCTTATTGAGTCAATGCCTTTTACAGTAGTTGCAAGTGTGATCAATAAGGAAAACTATACCTGGGAAGACAACCCTTATCATATAGCATTAGGATTTGGTTTAGAAAGAATTTATGCTTTTCTAAAAGAAAATAAACAATCAAACAAACAAACCCATGTGATAGTTGAAAAAAGAGGCAAAGTCGAAGACAAAGAATTGGAGCTTGAGTTTAGACGAGTTTGTGATGGGATCAATTGGTATAAACATCCCCTTCCTTTAGATATAGTGTTCACTGATAAAAAAAGTAATTCCTCAGGCCTCCAAATAGCCGACTTAATTGCACGACCTATTGGGCTAAAAATAATAAGAGAAACTCAACCAAATAAAGCTTATGAAGTAATTAAAACTAAATTCCGCTCTAATAAGAATGGTGAAATCAAAGGATATGGATTAAAAATTTTTCCGTAGCGTAAAAAGCAAAAAGCCCCGATGAATCCACCGAGGCTTTTTGCCGACCGAGAATCCCCAGTCCTTTGTATTATTTTGGTTCATAAGTACTATAATGTCAATACGTGTACCAAATTTCCCTAACAAGTTTTATTATTAAGAGATAACCATGGAAATATCATTATATGAAATAATAAGCTTGTTTCTAGCCTTCCTAGCGATAATCATCAGTGGTGTTGCAATTATAATCAGTAGTAGCGCCAATAAAAAAAGCTACCTTGCACAAAAAGAAGCAAATGATTTACAAAAATGTATCTCAGACCTAGCTCAAAAACAAATTGTTGAAATGGAAGAAAGTCAAAAAAGATCCAACTGTACCCTAACATTAAATTTACATTTTATTGATGTTTATGAAAAATTTTTTTATATATTCTGCAAGCATCCAATAATAAAAACAAAATCCGGTTAGCTCAGTAATAAATCCGATCTATATCAATCAATCTTTCTGAAGTAATTAAATCTATAATGATAATAGGAATGTATTAATTGGTGAATAAAATGAAAAGGGACGATGCAAAAAAAGGAAATATTTATAATTTGGAATAATTGGAATAAGCCAGAAGAGAAATATGGAAAGACCTTTGGTATGGTGTTTTATCATTGGCTAGAAAATAACAAAACTCATTTAATGTCATTTCGTTGCGCAGGAGATAAGTATCAAGTAATAAATACCTGGGTTAAGTGTTGGCAAAGAGAGCACTAAATCGTTTTATAGAGGCTTTTGTCTATTATAGTGTGGAAATCGATTTAATAGACGGAGAAAGCAATCAAATTTTGCTGTCTACTAACTTATAAATTAGTAGACAGGTGTAACTAACTCACAAGAACTCGAAATGGAGTTTTTTTGAATTCCTGAGATGGCCTATAAATCTATGTCACTCATCAATTAGTTCCTGCAATCCCATTAACTCACCCTTTAAATCTATTAATTCATCCTGTATATTTCTTAACTCTGTCTCAAGGGTTGAAATTTTTTTTACATGCTGTTCAACCTTACCAAGTAAAAATAAAATCAGGAAAAAAGAGAAATAAACTAAACAATTTAAATAATTCACTTAGTCCCGTAATTAATATTTACTATATATTTAATTTAACATAAATAAGGTTGTAGTCCACCTCATTGATAAAAGAGACGTTCCAAAATCTATGAATATGGAATATGATTAAAAGATCTGATTTTATAAGCTCAAAATACCAAAATTAAGCACTAATCGATTCAAAATTTTTCCTTTATTGAAAGATGTTTGTTGTTGATCGTTTTAAGAGTACTTTTGGTACCTTTTTGTAAGTTGTGTTAGGTTAGTAGTAGGTTAATATTATTTTAATCGGATTATTAATGCCCATATATATAAACAGTATGAATTCGTTAACAGAAATTCATGAGCACAAATTTGAGCTCGAGAGCGAAATTCAAATTTTGTTTGAGCAGAATTTAACAAAGATTATGCAGCTTATCCTAGTGCGTAGAGAGTTCTGTATTAAGAATAGACGCATTGATACATTAGCATATGATGAACAGGCTAGGGCTTTTATTATTATTGAATATAAGAGAGACAAAACCATAAGCGTAATCGATCAAGGTTTTACATACTTGAGTTTGATGCTTGAAAACAAAGCTGATTTTATTGTTGAATATAATGAGCAGTTAAAAAGCAATTTAAAGCGAGATGAAATTGATTGGAGTCAAACTCGTGTAGTGTTCGTTGCACCATCTTTTACTGATAACCAAATTCAAGCTACCAACTTTAAAGACCTAGCTATTGAGCTGTGGGAAGTTAAACGATACGACAATAACATTGTATCAATAAATCAAATTAAAAAATCACAAAGTGCCGAAAGCATTAAACCACTTACCCAACGGAATAAAAAGCTAAAACGTGTGACTGATGAAATTATTGTTTATAATGAGGATATTCATATTGCAAAAGCGAGTGAGGAGATTGCTGACTTATATGAAGAATTTAGAGATGCAATATTAAATTTAAGTGATGAAATAGAACTTAAGCCCACAAAAAAATACATGGCCTTTAAAATTGATAAAAATATTGTTGATATAGAGGTTCAGAAAAAATCACTGAAACTATTTATTAATACTGCATGGGGCTCTATTGATGACAGTAAAGGACTCGCACGTGATGTTTCTAATGTAGGGCATTACGGTAATGGAGACTATCAAATACAAGTTGATAACGATTACGATTTGGAATATATAATGAGTTTGATTAAACAAGTTGTATACAAAACTGAGGGTCGTTAGTCTAATTATATAAGAATCGATAGAGATGTATCTATTGTTCAGATAATCCTGGAAATGAATAGACTTTTTAAATTCACATCAAAATTTACGCATTTGGTAAGATCAAAGAATCAAAAGAACACCCTGAGAATGAAATAATTTATTCAAAATTTTGCCTTAGACAGTAATAAATTTAAGCTTATATACGCTTGTTAGATTACTTTCTAAGATGATTCCTTGTTCAACTCAAAACAGAGAAGGGAGTAAACAAACCACTGTATTCTTAACTACAAGTTTAACCTTTGTATCCGCATGCAGACATTATTCCCCAAATTTTTTAACTATATTAAAATAACCTTTGAAGTTATTTATTCCATATACTATAATAACCTTAAAGGTTAATTTATTGGTGCATATGATTGCAAAGAATACAGCTACTTATGATCTTAATAGTATAAAACTTGCTTTTGATCATTCTAGTAAATTGGTAATGACTACTAGTGCTAAACAAGGTCAAGTAATGCTTAATTTTACCGATGAGGATGTTGTTTCGGCTATTCAAGGTCTAGCACCAAGCGATTTTTATAAATCAATGCCGCCAGTACATGCAAATTTTACAGCTTGGCAGGATGTTTATAAAACGCAATTTAAGGGAATCAACTTATATATTAAGTTCCAAATTAATGCGAACAGAGAGCTTATCCTTTCATTTAAGGAGAAATAAAATGACTAAACAACTATGTCCAATTTGTGGTGAGTTGCAGCAAGAACATAAAATAAAGCCTATGACTTATATGTACAAAGATATAAAATTTGTTATTGATCAGCCAGCATTGTGGTGTGATGCATGTGGTGAAGGAATTATTGATAGCAAGGATAACAAAGCAGTTATACATTTAATTCAAGCAGAGAAATCACGAATTGATGGATTACTTACGCCTCTTGAAATTAGGCATATAAGAGCTAAAGTTTTAAACCTAACGCAAAAAGAGGCGGGATTTTTATTTGGTGGTGGTGTTAATGCATTTAATCGTTATGAACAAGGCAAATCACCCGTTCCAAAACCACTCAGTCAGTTACTAACTGTTTTAAAGAATCATCCAAATCAACTTTCTGAAATACAAAATAATTATAATTCGAAGCAAATTCATAATTAGGTGGAAAGGGTATCCCTTTGCCGTGACGTGGTTTAATAGATTTGAGCACCCTAGTTAAGAGATAATGCACTTAACTGGAGAAAGTAATGACGATAAGAAAGAAATACCCCAAAGAATTTAAACTGGATGCAATTAGTCTCGTTTTAGAACAAGGTTATGGGGTAACAGAAGCA
>NZ_RZGU01000047.1:0-3968 GCF_003990085.1 Legionella sp. km535
TTTTAGAATCGATAGTATTTGATTGTCACTAAATTTTGATCTTTTCATGCAGAATCTCCTCCAGCATAGATTATGAGAAAATTCTATTTTTGGCATCAATTATTTTTCGGGGGGATTACCGTGGTTTGTGCCTATCCAAAGCCACCTGTCATAAAACCCTCTATCTTTATGCCATTTCTTGATAGATTTAAGTAAAATTTCTCTTTGTCTTTCTTGTATCTTTGTGTCTTTAATAAGAGTTGCCAGATCGTTCTGACTGCATAAAGTGGTATCATTTTTTTTTTGCATACTTCACTTCCTTAGAGAAGTAACTTTACGGATTTTTCAATCCCCTAGGCTTGCTATTGGTGAAAAAATTTTGGGCATACTATTTAATGATAAAGATTTTGTCAACTCAAAATAAAAAACTACATAATAGATTTAAACAAAAAAATAATTACATACCGATATTTTCCTTTGAACTTTATTTGTCTTACAGATTTTGTAGAGAAGAATATACATACTTTATACTTGCACCTATTGAATCATTTCACGATTCAAGATGGAGTGACAAATTTTATGATGCTCGAATTCGCCCAATATTAGATAAAATGGATGAAATTGAAAAAAAACATGGCCTTAAAGATGGTCATTCCTGGCCTGCTGGAAAAGGGCCACGTGAGTACAACAAACCATCAAAAGAATACGATAAAATATATGAAGAAACATTTATAGAAACTTTAAGAGAATTTGATAGGTTACGAGAACATGGGCGTAGAATTTTCCATCATAAGGATGCTACTTCTGAAATACTCAGAGAGACTGTAATTAACTATGAAAAGGATGCGATGAAATCATCAAAAGCAGGTGCCTATCTTGCTGGAATTATTGCATTAGCCGCTGCTTTAGAAGGAACGCTAATATTAATCTGTTTAAAATCCACTCCACTCGCAGAAGCAGCATTTGAAGAAATTGAGAAACAAGACATAAAGGAAACTGATACCAAAAGAAACAAAAAGAAAGGCAATGCAAAAGATCCAACCACATGGAGCTTTGATACACTTATACAGGTATGTACTAGAACTGGCTGGATACAAAACATAGAGACTGAAAATGCCGTTTTTAATGCTTCAGAAATAGCACACCTTTTAAGGAAAATGAGAAATTACGTACACCCGGCTAGACAAAGCAAGGAAAAACCGTGGATGGTAACAAGTGAAAAAGAATATCAAATGGCTCAGAGCATTTATATAGCTCTGGTATATTCCTTAGACGAAAAATATAATGTGTTTAAATAAAGTAATTGTTATCGACATTAAATTATAGTCTCCTTTTAAAAGCATAATTTAACTTTGATATCAATTAATGTCTATCAATTACATTTCAAAAACGGTACCAAAATTGGTACCAAATTTTCATTAATATTGATTTTTAATTTGTAACCCATTGATTTTAAAATGCCGCTGCGCGGAATCGAACCTCAGACCTTTTGATTACGAATTAGTGAATTATGGGTTTTAGCCAATTTGACACTCTTTGAAATTCTTTTAATATCCCTTTATTTACTTGATGTTACAGCATTATTACGTTATAAGTTCTATTAATGGATTTTAAATAATTGTGCGACACAGTTGCGACACATTCAAAAACAAGTGTAAAAGTTAATTATGAAAATAAACAAAACAAATGTAGAAAACCTCCCTCTTCCTCAAGCAACGGAAGTAGGAAAAACGACACAAAAAAGATATTACGACGACAATCTGAAAGGCTTCGGCATACGTGTGACTTCTGGAGGAGCAAAAGCCTTTTTCGTTGAAAAATTCATAAATAAGAAACGCTGCCGAATTACTTTAGGGCATTACCCAGAGTTAACCGCTGAAATGGCAAAAAACAAAGCCCTGCACCTTTTAGGGCAAATCGCCATGGGCATTGACCCTATCGCTGAAAAGAAAGCAACTGAGGTTCGAGATATTACTTTGAATCAAGTCTTTAAAAACTACCTAAAAACCAGAAAGAACTTAAAGCCTAGAACTATAGATAATTACAAACACATATTAGATAAAGCCTTCACGAGCTGGAAGAGTAAACCTATGTTATCAATCACCAGAGATCGCATAGCTAAATACCACGAAAAGCTGGGCAACGAACATGGAGAAGCCTATGCTAATTTAGCCATGCGAATCCTAAGAGCCTTATTCAATTTTGCAGCTGGCCAGTATGAAGACAACAGTGGTCACTCTCTTTTCATCGATAACCCAGTAAAACGCCTGTCGCAAACACGTGCCTGGTATCGCATCGAAAGACGAAAAACCTATATAAAGTCTCATGAACTAGCCGCATGGTATGCTGGTTTACAACAAATCCAAAACGATACATTACGAGATTATTTGTTGTTAATCTTATTAACAGGTCTACGCCGACAAGAAGCAGCGACTTTGAAATGGTCTGATCTCGACTTAAAAGCAAAATCATTCACTATCAATAAAACCAAAAACAATGAATCCCACACCCTCCCCCTTTCTGACTTTCTTTATGATCTACTGATTGCCAGAAAAGAAAAAGCAATAAACGACTATGTTTTTCCGGGACCAGGGGCAGCAGGTCATATTATTGAACCACGTAAGACAATGGCGCATGTGATAAAAAACTCCGGCGTTCATTTTACAGTCCATGATTTGAGACGAACTTTTATCACTATTGCTGAAAGTCTGGATATCCCTGCTTATGCGTTGAAGCGTTTAATGAACCATAAGATGAGTAATGATGTGACTGCTGGGTATATTATTGTTGATGTTGAACGGCTACGAAAGCCTATGCAGCTTATTACAGACTACATTTTGAAATGTATGTGTGTAGTAAAATCTGCGGAAATACTACCATTAGAACAAATTAAAAAAGAGCCTCATAGATTTTTATAAATGTACGAATCTTGACAAGACAATGCATATGCATTACCATATAATATATACATCTTTATCGAGATAATCATGGCTAGATTACTACAAACCGAGTCCACCCTCACAGATCGTTATCAAACAACTGTACCAGATGCTGTAAGAAAAGCCCTGCATCTAGGAAAAAGAGATAAAATTCGATACACCGTTCAATCTGACGGCCATGTTCTTATGACTCGAGCAGAGGATGAAGAAGATCCAGTAATTGCTGAATTTTTGAATTTCATTGCTAAAGACATTCAAAATAACCCCAAAAATCTGACAACTATTAGTCAGGATTTAATAACTCGCATCCACTCTTTAGTTGCAAATGTAGAAGTCAATTTAGATGAACCTTTAACCGAGGATGAAGAATTAATTGAAAACCGAGTAACTCGCTAATGGTTGATAATTCAATAATAACAATAAATGGTTGGGCTATTTTATGTCATCCTCTTTTTTTGCAACAAGTAGAGGCGCTGGCTAATGAGGTAGAAAATGTAAAACAGAAGGACCCTTCAAATTTTCATACACGAAACTCGACAAAAAAATTAGCAGCTATTGCTAAATTAGCTTTTGAAAAAATTCCAATCGATCCTGCAGCTACAGAATTTCGACAAGGCTCAACATTAGGAAATAACCACAAACATTGGTTTCGAGCTAAATTTTTTCAACAATATCGATTATTTTTTAGATATCATCAAGAAAGTAAAATAATTATTTATGCTTGGGTTAATGATGACAGTTCTAAAAGAGCATATGAGAGTAAAGCAGATGCTTATCATATTTTTCGAAAGATGCTGGAAAATGGACATCCTCCAGATAATTGGGATGAATTACTTAAAGAAGCAAATAACCCTTCGTTAATGAAAAAATTGACTACCAGTTTGGATGCTTTGAAAAGTTAATATATACGATCTGATAAATACGCACCTTTGACGTGGTCAACCAAAATGTTACACCCCAGTTAAGCAACTTTCATTAATAAATCGCTCTGTTTTTCAAATTGATTTGGGCTTAAATATCCCAAATATGAATGTAATCTGTGGCTGTTAT
>NZ_RZGU01000048.1:0-3029 GCF_003990085.1 Legionella sp. km535
CTTTAATCTGGTATAGCCAGAAGTTCATTAAAAATTTGGTAAAGAAAGAGGTAACACAAGCGAACTCATATTTTTTATTTGTATGTGCATGTAGTCTTGAGGTAATTGAGATTATATGGTCAAGAAGAGAAGCGCAAACGGTGGATGCCTTGGCAGTAAGAGGCGATGAAGGACGTGGAATCCTGCGAAAAGCTACGGGGAGCTGGAAACAAGCTGTGAGCCGTAGATGTCCGAATGGGGGAACCCGGCTGTGCTTGCACGGTCACTCATGACTGAATACATAGGTTATGAGAGCGAACTCGGGGAACTGAAACATCTAAGTACCCGAAGGAAAAGAAATCAATTGAGATTCTCTAAGTAGCGGCGAGCGAACGGGGAGGAGCCTGGTGTGATTTATCATTGAATGGAGTAGAACAACCTGGGAAGGTTGACCATAGGGGGTGAAAGTCCCGTATACGCAGATTTGATGAGGAACTAAGCACGCGAACAAGTAGGGCGGGACACGTGAAATCCTGTTTGAAGATGGGTGGACCATCATCCAAGGCTAAATACTACTTACTGACCGATAGTGAACCAGTACCGTGAGGGAAAGGCGAAAAGAACCCCGGAGAGGGGAGTGAAATAGAACCTGAAACCGTTTGCGTACAAGCAGTGGGAGCATGTTTTCGGACGTGTGACTGCGTACCTTTTGTATAATGGGTCAGCGAGTTACTTTCAGTGGCGAGGTTAACTGAATAAGGAAGCCGTAGAGAAATCGAGTCTGAATAGGGCGCGAGTCGCTGGGAGTAGACCCGAAACCGGGCGATCTAGCCATGTGCAGGATGAAGGTTGGGTAACACCAACTGGAGGTCCGAACCGGGTAATGTTGAAAAATTATCGGATGACGTGTGGCTAGGAGTGAAAGGCTAATCAAGCCCGGAGATAGCTGGTTCTCCCCGAAAGCTATTTAGGTAGCGCCTCGTGAATGATTACTGGGGGTAGAGCACTGTTTCGGCTAGGGGGCTGTCATGGCTTACCAAACCGATGCAAACTCCGAATACCGGCTAATTGAATCACGGGAGACACACGGCGGGTGCTAACGTCCGTCGTGAAGAGGGAAACAACCCAGACCGCCAGCTAAGGTCCCAAAGTACTAGTTAAGTGGGAAACGATGTGGGAAGGCATAGACAGCCAGGAGGTTGGCTTAGAAGCAGCCACCCTTTAAAGAAAGCGTAATAGCTCACTGGTCGAGTCGGCCTGCGCGGAAGATGTAACGGGGCTAAAACTAGTCACCGAAGCTGCGGATGTGCACTAAGTGCACGTGGTAGGGGAGCGTTCTGTAGGCTGATGAAGGTGGATTGAGAAGTCTGCTGGAGGTATCAGAAGTGCGAATGCTGACATGAGTAACGATAATGAGGGTGAAAAACCCTCACGCCGGAAGTCCCAGGTTTCCTGCACGACGTTAATCGGAGCAGGGTGAGTCGGCCCCTAAGGCGAGGCTGAAGAGCGTAGTCGATGGGAACCAGGTTAATATTCCTGGACTTTTTATAGGTGGTGAAGTGGGGACGAAGAAAGCTAGATGAGCCAGGCGTTGGTTGTCCTGGTACTTGCATGTAGGAGGGGAGACTTGGCAAATCCGGTTTCCTGTTAACTCTGAGGTGCGAAGTGGTTCTGACATTTCGGTGTACAGAGAAGTCATTAATGCTCGGCTTCCAGGAAAAGCTGCTAGCCATAACCTATAGAGAACCGTACCGCAAACCGACACAGGTGGACAGGTAGAGAATACTGAGGCGCTTGAGAGAACTCGGGTGAAGGAACTAGGCAAAATGGTACCGTAACTTCGGGAGAAGGTACGCCCTTGCTGGTTAGTTTTTTTACAAAACAAAGCTGGTGAGGGCCGCAGAGACCAGGTGGCTGCGACTGTTTATTAAAAACACAGCACTCTGCAAATTCGTAAGAAGACGTATAGGGTGTGACGCCTGCCCGGTGCCGGAAGGTTAATTGATGGGGTCATCTTCGGAGAAGCTCTTGATCGAAGCCCCGGTAAACGGCGGCCGTAACTATAACGGTCCTAAGGTAGCGAAATTCCTTGTCGGGTAAGTTCCGACCTGCACGAATGGCGTAACGATGGCCACACTGTCTCCACCCGAGACTCAGTGAAATTGAAATCGCTGTGAAGATGCAGTGTACCCGCGGCTAGACGGAAAGACCCCGTGAACCTTTACTATAGTTTTGCACTGGACTTTGATGATAACTGTGTAGGATAGGTGGGAGGCTATGAAGTGAGGACGCTAGTTCTTATGGAGCCGACCTTGAAATACCACCCTGTTGTTATTGAGGTTCTAACTTGGTCCCGTAATCCGGGATGAGGACAGTGTATGATGGGTAGTTTGACTGGGGCGGTCTCCTCCCAAAGAGTAACGGAGGAGCACAAAGGTACCCTCGGTACGGTCGGACATCGTACCAAGAGTGTAAAGGCATAAGGGTGCTTGACTGCGAGAGTGACGGCTCGAGCAGGTACGAAAGTAGGTCTTAGTGATCCGGTGGTTCTGTATGGAAGGGCCATCGCTCAACGGATAAAAGGTACTCCGGGGATAACAGGCTGATACCGCCCAAGAGTTCATATCGACGGCGGTGTTTGGCACCTCGATGTCGGCTCATCACATCCTGGGGCTGAAGCAGGTCCCAAGGGTATGGCTGTTCGCCATTTAAAGTGGTACGCGAGCTGGGTTTAGAACGTCGTGAGACAGTTCGGTCCCTATCTGCCGTGGGCGTAGGAAAATTGAGAGGAGCTGCTCCTAGTACGAGAGGACCGGAGTGGACGAACCTCTGGTGTACCGGTTGTCACGCCAGTGGCATAGCCGGGTAGCTAAGTTCGGACGGGATAACCGCTGAAAGCATCTAAGCGGGAAGCCTCCCTCAAGATGAGTTTTCCCATGAAGCCCGTTGAAGACTACGACGTTGATAGGCAAGGTGTGGAAGCGCAGTAATGTGTGAAGCTAACTTGTACTAATTGGCTGATTGTCTTGACCATATAATCTGAGTTACTT
>NZ_RZGU01000049.1:0-2525 GCF_003990085.1 Legionella sp. km535
GAGCAGATGCGCGGTGTGGCTTTCGCCAGCGCATTGTTGATGCGGTCAAATTCCTGAAGGCGCTGCAGCCGCTCATTTTTGGCGGTACTGTGAGGCGGCACCGGCCATCGTTTTTCATCCAGGTCTATCAGTGCCGAGAGAACAACGGCATAGACCTCAGGCAGTGGCAGGTACCATTCAGTAGAAACCGGCTGCCCGTTGTGCTCCTCAACCAGAGTAACCCGGTCAAGTTCTTTGCTCAAGTTGCGTGAACTCAACGTTGCTGCCAGCCAGGCTTTGGTGGGTGCCTCCAGAAAAGATGATTTGACTCGTCCTTCATACCTCGTTCTGACACGACTCATCCGCTCTTGTGCTTTGGCATTATCGGTCATTTCAATGGTCATCTCGGAGGCGGGTACAACAACCGATGAAGAGGCTGCGGATGAAGAAGATGCGGCAGCAGTAGATGAAGCGGATTGATCAGGCGCTTCTCTGTCCGTCTTTCGCAACAGATATCGTGAAGCCAGGCGGATGGCAAGCATGGCCGCTGCATTCGAGGTCACTTTGTTGTGCGTGCTCTGTGCGCCCTGAGCGCTTTCAATCATCGCTTGTCTGAGACTGGTTGGCATGATGCGCTTCCTTGATTCATTGCAAAGCTTTTTACTGTATCACAGGGTTTATAAACTGAGCAATATGAACTAGCGGGGTGCTTTCGGGGCTATATAAGAAGATTAGAGTAGAGTGTGTGGAGAGGAAAAGTGCATCACTTTAGTGATTTAACTTATTGAAAGAAAATAATGTATCGCTGCGCGATCTTTTTTAACCCCCTCACCCTTGATCCCTCTCCCCCACGCTACGCGCTGGGTAGAGGCGAGGTTCTTTAAATATAATGGCTTTCAGAGAGGTATCCGACTTTGTTATTCTGAGTGCAAAACTCATCTTTTTAATGAGCTTTGTCCGCTTGGACTCTCCGGATCCTGGGGACTTGCCGAACCCTGGCTAAACAATGAAAGAGAGCCACGTGGCGCAGAAATATTGGTCTCAGGTGAAGATGCATAGGAAGATAGTGCAGCTCCTGTATTGTAGTTGGGTGTTGTGGAATCCTCTGTAGTTTGGGTGGCTATCCGTTGCTTCGCTTGCTCTAGTAATGTTTTAAGAAGATGCAAGGTTTTAGAATACCTTGCTTGTTTCACTAGATCCAAAACAGTAGTGCCATCGCAGTTCTTTACCATTATGGCATCTGCTCTTGCTGTCTCAGGGAGATAATTCAGAAAACTTTTCAGAAATTCAATTTGCCTTGCTGCGGCTACGTGCAGCAGGGTATTGCCATAAAGGCTTCTTACCATTACGGCTTCAGGCCTTGTTGCTTTTGGAAGACAATCCAGAAGCTTTTTCAATATTCTAGGGTGTTTTGCTGCGGTTAGATGAAGCACAGTATTTCCATACTTGTTACATATCATCAATACACCAGCCCTTGTTTCTTCAGACAGTCTATTCACAAGCGGTTTCAAAATCACAGGAAGGGTCGTTTCTACCTCGTGCAGCACTGTATTGCCATCTTCGTTAGTTACCATCAAAACGCTTGCTCTTGCGGCTTTGGGTAGGCAATCCAGAAGCTGTTTCAGGTATTTTGGGGCAGTTTTTGCGATCTGATGCAATACGGTATTACCATCAGCATCAGTTGCTATAATAACTTCCGCTCTTGCCGTTTCAGGTATATAGTTCAGAAGCAGTCTTATGGTTTTGGGGTTATCTTCGAGGCTATGAAGCACTGTATCCCCTTTGTTGTTTTTTGTCATCAAGACTTTAGACCTATCCATCTCGGGCAGTGTTTTCATAAGTAGTTTCAAGATTTTCGAGTCTTGTCTGGCCAGGTGCATCACGGTATAGCCAATATAATTCTTTGTTATCAAAGCATTTGCCCTTTCTGTTGTCGGCAGGTAGTTCAGAAGCAGTTTCAAAGTATTTGGATAATCTACGGCCAGGTGCAGCATACTAATGCCGCAGTAGTTTTTATCTGTCACCACATTAACCCTTTGATGCTCAGGTAATGTCCGCAGAAACCATTGTATAAAAGAAAGATGTTGGTTCTCGATGGCCTCTTGAAGGGGAGGGAACCTGCCTTTGTACTTCACCTTGTAGTTTGCTCCTTTGTCAATCAGGGCGGCAGCTAATTCTGTATGTCCGAAGGCTGCAGCAAGATAAAACGGAGTTAAACTTTTGTTGTCGGTAGCATTGGGATCAAAACCTGGAAGAGCAACGATTTGACGTACTGTGGCTTCGGACATATCCTTTGATACCGCCAGCAGTAGTGCGACATCAAGGCTGGATGCGGGAGTGATATTTCCAGGCGTGAGCAGCACCGGAACGGGAGCCCCCTCTGTCGAGTCAGCTACAGCAACCCCTTCAATCTGGGCAAGCAGCTCTTCGGGCCAGGAATCTCGTGAAAGTGCATCGCCTGCGGTGTTCTGCTCCTGATTGCATCGGTTGCGGATGAATGAAAGCAGTTTGGGAAGGCACTGTTGAAACAGGAGCGACCAGGTGTC
>NZ_RZGU01000005.1:0-169577 GCF_003990085.1 Legionella sp. km535
AACTCCTAAAACTATTGTTTGTGCTGTAATGCGCAAATTAGCTCATATCATCTTTGGAGTTTTAAAAAGTAAACTGCCTTTTAATGAAAATTTATCTTGCGTTTAAAGACAGTATCTACGCTGGTTTTTTCATATGTTCGGCCACCCATACCGCCTCATTATGTACGTCTAATAATGTTTCATACAAACTATTAGGTGTCATTGCAATATGAAACTGGGAGCTATCTATCTCATAATCCTTAATATCGTGATCAGTAACTACCCAACTTCTACCATACCAGGGAATAGCATGGGCAAAATTATTCTTAGCTACTATGCAAACTGCAGCACTACTCTTTTTATCAACATATTGTAACAAAGCAAAAACAAGTTCTCTTTTTGAAGTATCAAAATCTCCATCAACTGGCGGTATCAATTCCTCACTTATCCAATTTTTACCTTTCGACCAATTTTTGCTTCTCACATCAACTGCAACTATACAAACAGCTGCAGTATGAATGCACTTTTTAAACTGTTTAATTAGCTTATATTCCCCCTGGCTTGTAGCAAATGGCACATCCATATGCCCATCTGAAACAGTAATGTATTTTATAAGTTGGTCAAAACCCACTCTCTCACAAGGCCTGGGAACACCTCCATAAAGCTCAATACAGAAAATGAATCCAATTAATAGACAATAAACCCTCACCTTTTTTCCCCAAAATACCCCGGTATTTTTTTTCCATTATTCAGGATGTAATCAATCTGATCTATATACTTTCTGCCATCTTTATGAATGTGATTCACCCAATTGGTACCATGTATTTTTATAGCATTCGAAACATGGCCTTCACCTTGGTTGTAAGCAGCAAGTGTCTTATTTATTCCATCTTGAGTTGAACCAAATTTATTTAAATATTTACTTAGCATTCCTACCCCATAGTTAATAGATTTACCCACATCAAATGGGTTAAAATTTGCATTTGGCCCTGTATAGTAATTACCTGCTGTAAGTTGCATCACTCCTAAAGCACCAGTCTTGGATACCGCATTCCATGCTCCCTTGCTTTCATGGTAAATAACTGCATTGATTAATTCAACAGACACATTGGGATATCTGTTGTGAGCATTCAATACATGTTGTTGCAAATTATCTAAATTGGTAACTTGCTGCTTTTTTAATAAAATATCCCATTTATTTCTATCAAATCCAACGAATTTTTCTATGGCATCAACTTGGCCTACTTTTTTAACTTGAATATTGGTTCCTTGAAAAGCTCTGATATTCCATATTTCCTCTGCAGATAAACTTAAAATGGGATCTATTATAGAAAGTCCGGTATTTTCAAAACTCATACTAGATTCACCGATAAACTCCTTCACCCCATTCTCTATGAAATTCCAATACCCCTTTCTCTCAAAACTAATATTATCATTTCCATTACTCTCTAATGCAGTCAATTCCGAACCAAATAAGAAACTTTGCTCAAGAGCACTTTCTCCTTGCTTAAACCCGGATGACCATTGGCTACTGATAACATCACCTACACGACCAGGATATTGGATATAATAATAGCCTTCACTGGCTATTGAAACATCGGCGTTAGACTCTTTTAATTCTCTTCCTTGCTTCGATTGTTTTGCCAAATAATCATTAATAATTTCATTCTCAGTCCTCTCTGGATGAATCATATCAAGAACAGTGTCTGTTAAGTACTGCTCATCCGGAAAGTCTTTTTTCTTGGAATCTGGTAATTCAAGTGCTCCTGCTAAACCAACCAGTGCGTCCCCCATTGCGTTGCCCAGGTTATTGGATACAACATCTACAGCGTTGAAATGAGCACCTGTTACCGCTGCTTCGGCTCCGGCATGAGTTATTGCCTTGGCTTCTGAAGAGAGGATCCCTGTGCCTTTATCGAGTGCGTTGAGTTTTTTTGTTAAATTTTTCCCGGCTGTGCTTCCTGCTAATCCTCCGGTCAGTCCGGCTGCTCCTAGTTGGGCCCAGTCAAAGTGTTGGTGTTTTTGGAGGGTTAGGTTGATGCTTTGACTTATTGTGTTTTGTTCCATCATTTGGGCGGCACTTGAGATGCTGAATGTTTTGGAAACCGATAATTTATCCATATCGCTTACCCAGTTACCGTAGGATGTGTTGTTGTTTATTCCTCGTAAAAATCCTCCTGTCGCTGCGGTGGCCAGGCCTGAGATTAGAGCTCCTTTGAAATTCATCTGCTCTTGCATTCCCATTGCCTTGGCGACACTTTGACTGGCTATACTGCCGACAAAACCTGCCGCAAAGCCGGCTGCAAGGGTGACTCCTGCGGTGGCTGTCGCCGTGCCTGACAATACTGCCGAACCAAGTGTAAATAACCCGCCTGTGCTTGCTAGTGATGTACTTGCCAATGACGCGCCTGCTAGTGAGCCTAATATTCCTGCGGTCATCACCGTAGCTACTATACCGATAATGCCCACCACGATTTTTGAAAAGAGTCCGCTGTGTCTTTTCGGTAATGGCGGTGGAGCTGCCGCTACAACAGGACTTGCAGTTGTTGCGCTGGTGTTGCCGAGAACTTGGTTGGCATTAAGCACCTTGTGTGTGCCATTCGTGTGCTGCTGACCAGTAGCAACAGGAGGAATGTTCAAGCGTTGACCTACGTGAAGTTGACCGCTGCTTCCTGCCTGAGCACTTTTATCGCTGAGGCCGTTGGCGTCAGCAAGCACATACCACAAACTGCTGTCTCCATATACTTGCAAGGCAATACGCTCCAAAGTATCGCCCGTTTGTACCGTGTAGGCTCCTAGGTTATCTTGCGGTGCCTCAGGCAAAGTGCCATCCGCATTGTCTCCTGGTGCGCGATCTAAAAAATTGCTGGTCGTGCGCGAGCCTGTATCACGTTGCCATGAGTATTGAGCAGAAGTCTCCTCTGCTGCTTTTTGCTGAGTTCCCGAAGGAGTAAAACCTCCATAAACAGTGAGGTGCTGTTTGCCTGAATTATCCAGACGTAAGTCACCTATGGTTTTTCCTGCAACAGTCAAATAACTGGTTTGTCCCTCTTTGTCCTTTCGCCCCTTAATCCCTTCAACGCCACTGTTCAGATAATAGGTGTTGTTGCTGCTTTGTTCGTCTTGTGATTCTTTTAACTGGCCATTGATATCATAGACTTTGGTGCTCTTCCCAGTGGTCATTCCACCCTGATCAACAGTGTGTATCGCTGTATCCTGACTTTGCAAATAATTATCCCAAAGCTCATAACTGTATTGATGAGTCAGAGTACTGCCCAAAGAGCTACCCTGGGCATGGGTACGTGACTTCATTTCGGTCACATTACCCACATTATCGTGCTCAAAGTTCGTTTTGGATACTTCAACACCGCTCCCATTCAAAGTACTTTGCGCTTTTAATAACCCCTTATCATAGGACATGATGTTTTTTTGCGATAAATTTCCTGCCCCATCGAAACTGTTCTCCTGAACAACCCTTCCTGCTTCATCATAAAATCTGGATTGAAGATTCACGTTATTTCTTTGAATCAACTCGAGTTGGTTGTCGTTGTTATAATCATAATGATAATTTTGCAATTCACCATGCTCATACTTCGAAGCGGTCTTTATATTGCCTGCCGCATCATAGGTTGATGTACTGCCTTGACTGCTGGTCATCATGATCTGACCATTGACTAATTGCCCCTTGTTCACCGTCATGCGGTTGTTTTCATCGAACAGATAATAATCATCACTCTCAACGACATCATATCCCGTATAATTGGCGCGGACGTGGGTATGACGAATATTCCCAACGTTGTCATACTCATAATCAATAGACAATAAGGCATGGTCTTTATCTGGAAAACGCTTATCGGTATCCTCAGGATGACGGCGTCGAACCTGCACCAGTCTTCCCAAAGCGTCATACTGATAATGATCGGTTTCTCGAATCCATCCGTCCTTAAGGGTGTCTCCACGCGAAGATTCCTTGCTGGTCATCTGCCCTTCAACATCATAGGTATACGTGACTGTTTCTTTAAGCCCTTCATCCGCGTATTGAAACAGTGCCCCATCGCCTTGATAGTGGTATTTAATGTGCTTTCCTGTAGTGGAACTCTCTTCAATTAATAACCCATTCGTATTGTAGTCATAAGACGTGGTATGCCCGCCTAAATCAGTGTGTTGCTTTAACCGGCCCTGATCGTCATAGATCCAGGACTGGCTGCGCCCATTAGCATCGGTTTCTTTGGTCTTATGGCCCGCATCATCATATTCATAATAGGTTTCCAGACTACGCGCATCTCGACGTTTTATTTGATTCCCGACTGCGTCATACCAAAAACTGCTCACCTCGTTCGCGCCATTGATTTGTTTAATCAATTCACCCACTTCGTCATATTCATACTGCTGATGCGTTTTTGGGGTGTGCACT
The DNA here is from genome assembly GCF_003990085.1 of Legionella sp. km535. Taxonomy (NCBI): domain Bacteria; kingdom Pseudomonadati; phylum Pseudomonadota; class Gammaproteobacteria; order Legionellales; family Legionellaceae; genus Legionella; species Legionella sp. km535. The sequence continues at coordinate 4,394 of NZ_RZGU01000005.1, forward strand.
GCAATCAAACGATTAGACTGGTCATAGGTGTAACTTGTTACCCCTCCCAGTTCATTGGTCAAGGAAGTCAATTGTTCCAGTAAATTGTATTGACGCGTACGCGTATTCCCCTTGGCATCACGCTCTAAAATCACCCGTCCCAAGGCATCATACTCTTTGCTTACTGCATGGCCGTTCGCATCAATCATAGCTATAGCCTGACCCAGTTCATCATAGGCATATAAATTAACCGGATTTAACATCCTCCCAACACCATGCTCATCAACCGCTCTCACCTCTGGTAACTCTTGTCGAATCACCTGATTAAAGGCATTGTATTCATAATGAGTGACCTGCCCTAGCGCATTGGTGTAGGTCAGCATATTGCCCCATCGATCTACTGTTTGTGATTGCGTGGCGTTTTGTAAATAAACTTCTTTGCTCTTTTCGGATGAGTTAACACTGTACTCTTTTCTTTGACCTATCAAATGTCCTGACTTATCGTATATATTGCTCTGCCTTTGTAATTGATACTCCAATTGACCCAGATCAAAACGCACTGCACGTTCAAAATACACATCCGACAAATCAACTCCATGCCGGTTCTTTTCATCGGTAAAATTATTGGTTGAAGTAACCACTTGAGTGACTTTATCAGTTAGGTCATAAACAAAAATCTGATAATAACCCTGACTGTTCGAACGCCAAACGCGCCCCAGAAGATCATAATCGTAATGAGTCTTATATTGGCCGTTATTGCCTTTAGCTATCACCTCACCAAAGGTGTTGTATTGTGCGTCTTCAGTATGCAAAGCACCTGAACTTTTAAAGGTTGCGGTTTGCAACAGACGATGTTCTGTGTCATAGGTGTATCGTTTATCTTGAATCAAAGTGCTGCCATCGGCCTGTTTTAAGGTCTGCCAACTGCGCGCCAGATTGCCATTAGCGTCATAACTGTAATTAACCTGATGGTTTGCTCCATCCGTTTCAATGATGAGTTGTCCTTGATTATCGTATTCCTGTCTCGTAACAACGTCCTGACTGGTAGCTCCCTTTAATATAAAGTGGGTCACATCGGCCTCTGTAACACCCTGTGCCCATCGATGTGTTTCTACCAAGTGCCCCAAAGCATCATAAGAATAAGTAGTTGCTCCTCGGCCCTCACGAGTCTGAGGGGCTACCTTGGCAATCAATTGCCCTAGCTCATCATAATAGCAATAGGCAGTATTGCCCTTTGCGTCAGTAGTCGATGTTAAGTGACCAAGTGCATCATAACTGTACGTTGTGGTGAGATCACCTGTAAAAGTTTCATAAGAATTAGTGCCGGCTTTTAAACGCTCATAACGCACTTGTTTTAACGTTTTAGCAGTTAGTTGGCCTAAAGCATCATAAGTGTAAGTGACTGTTCTATCTTTAGTACTGGTTTGACCTGGAGTGAAATGCTCTGTATTCCAATCATAGGCAACCAAAGCATATTCAGTCATGGTATCAACATCACCGAACACAGTATATTGATATGTAGTCAAGTATCCTTCGGGATCAATAACTGCCGTAGTATGCCCCTCTTTATCATAATAGGTATAAGTCTCAGCCCATTCGGACTCATTGATTCGGACAGCAGTTTTAATGACTTCACCAAAGGCATTGTAACTATTTTTTGTAGTGGGGCTAATTGTTTTATCATAATGGCCGGTTTTGGCATTATACATCAGCACTGGATCGCGGCTGACTTCAATGAGCTTATTGTCTAAATTATAATCATATAATTCATGCCTGTCATAACGGCTTTTACTCAATGCTTTGTTGATATTACCTATGGTGTATTCAAAGTCCTTGCTGACCACCAGTCGATTGGCATAAACTGTTTTACTAATGAGTTGACCTAGAGCGTTCTGCTCAAAATAAGTTAAACCACCTTGAGTATCGATGCTATAAACCAATAACCCCTGGTTATCGTAAACGTAGTGTTTCCAATTGCCCGCTTTATCACTGCTTGCGATGACTTCACCAAAAGCATTGTATTGGATTTCCTCAACCAAAGTCAGAGTGACTTCCTGTCTCTGGTTGGACGCTTGAGCGGCAGAGGAATTGACTTTGGCATCCGGATAAAGCGTTTTTATTTTGTGATTGGCATTATCATATTCATAAAGCACTGTTTGATTTTGACCTTCTGCGTCTCGAATAACCCCAATCAAATTACCAAAGCTGTCATAACTATTGCGAGTTAATATAGAACGCCATTCCTGACCACGTGCCGTAGAAACTTTGATACTGGGTGATCGGGTTTCTACAAGCTGATTGGCTTCATCATACTGATAAGTCCATACGGCCTGATTAGCCTCAGCTTTAGATAATACATTACCTTCGGCGTCATAAGTGTAACGAGTGGCCGCATGTTCCGCATTGACTTGAGTGAGAAGCCTTCCAACAGCATCGTATTCATATGCAGTCACTCGGGCTCGTTGGTCCTGAGCCATCATATTTTTGATAGCCTCTTCATTGTATTGAGCCAGATGAACGGGTATTGAATGAGTTAATTCGGCAATTACATTACCGACTCCATCGTAGCGTCGTTCAACTACCTTGCCTGCACTGCTGATCCGATAGACTTCACGACCCGCGGCATCATACACAAAATGATTGGTTCGGTCATTGACACTGGTGTTTAAATTCAATGTATCGTTGGAAAACGTGGCCCGTTCAGCATGAACAGTACTGGAAATAACATGGCCCAGATTATCGTATTGATACGATTTGGCGATGCCTTCTGCGCTGAGCTCAACGGAAAGACGCCCAGCCTTATCGTAGGTATAACGGATGGTTTGATCGCGTAGTGGGTTGGGCTTTAATTTTTCAATAATATGATCCAAAGTGTAGCTAACATTATCACCCAGACTTAATTGCTCAGAGTACCTGGTTGTACTGATTAATTGTCCATTCTTATCATAACGGGATTCGGTAACGTATCCGTCACTAGTGCAGGTAAAACGGAGTTGATTTAATCCGTCGTACACGTAATGAGTTTCTCTCCCCCCATCCTTTGATGGTTGAGGTCTGTTCCCTTTTTTGAGATCGTCAAGAGAAACAGCGCGGGCATACTGGCGCGTATGGATCAGATTACCATTGCCGTCATAATTATAAGTAGTCAGATAGCCCAAGCCATCATAAGCCGCAAGCAGCTGGCCCGTTGTATTAAATACGCGAAACTGATTATGATCGTGCTGCTCGTCTTTTTTTAAAACAGATTTTAAACTGGCTTCATCATAATGTAGCAATTGAGGTATGGGTTTGGCATAAGTCACTGTTTGTTTTTCATTGCCATTTACATCGTAAATATGTTCAGTAACTACGCCTCGAGCATCGATTTTATAACGGCAACGATTCAATGCATCATAAAGATAATGAGTGCTGTGGTGGTTGGCATCAGTTTGACTTACCAGATTGTCATTAGCATCGTACTGGTAGGTCGTAGTCAGTTTCAAACCGTCGGGATCGTTTATAGTTGCTGTTCGTCGCCCCAAATTATCCCATTCATAGGCGATAGATTTGTTCACTCCATGTGAATTAATTTCTGTTTGCCTGAGTAACAATCCACGATCATCATAAGAAAACTCGGTAACTAAATTCAATCCGTCAGGATCCACACAAGTTCGTATCAAATTGCCTTGATCGTCATACACAAATCGCTTAACGCATCCATTAGCATCCGTGATTTGCAACTGTCTGCCCAGGGCATCATATTGATAAAGGGTCGTTATTTTTAAATGATTGGGGTCTATCGTTTTAGATAAGAGATGGCCTGCTGCATCGTAACCATACTCAATAATTTGCCCTCCCGCATCGTGCTGCCAAATAAGATGCCCTGCTTCATCATAATGATATTCTTTAAAAGCCCCTTCAGGAGAATCCACCCGAGCAAGTTGCCCTTGTTCATCGTAATGAAACTCCGTGGTAAAACCATTAGCATCTTTTATTGAAACCTTATCTCCAAAGGAATTAAACTGTGTTATTACAAGCGTGTTTTCCTTAGGATTAGATAAAGTAATAGTCTTTTTTTTATCGTCGTAACTAAAAATCTTGATTGTGTTTGTATGGGTATAATCTGTTTCTGTTAACACCCGACCAAACGCATCATAACTTATTTTTTTAAATTGATTCGTTGCATCGAAGATTCTTATTTGCTCACCACGTTTATTAAGAACATAATTGATTTGATTCAGTTTGCCATCAATATTCCGGGTCACCCAACCATAGGCATCATAACTAAGCTCTGTACTCCTTGATAATCCGCCAGCATCGTCGATACGCCGGGTTAACAAGCCGCGTTTATCGTATTCGAATACTGTATCCGTTGATCTATTGGAGTTAATGCGTTGACTGGTGAAATCAACTTCTCCAAAAGCATTATAACGGGTAGTGACAAGCCCTCGCTTACCGCTGTATTGCGCGATGACCTGACCAATCGTATTGTATTCATAGCGAGTCAATTCATCATAACGATCATCTTTCAACAATTGAACATGCTGACTCAATTCATCGCAGCTCAATCCCATTGGATTAATTTTTAAAAAAGTACTGTACGCTCTGGTGAACGCTACCTGACCAAAAGAGTTATAGCCGGTTTCCATCACGCCACCGTCCGCGTTCACGGTATACTTCAGTTCCCGCGCTTCATCGTAAAAATAACGAGTTGTCTGTTTCAGGGCATTGGTTTTACTCAGCAATAAACCGGAATTATCGTACTCAAAATAACTGCTGTGATTTTGCCAAATTAACTCGATTTGCTCTTGAGAGGGAGATCCTTTCTCCAACAAAGCACACCCAACTTCATTCAGGCTTTGAATGACTCGCCCCAAAGCATCGTAGCGATAGCGTTGTTGCCTTGCCAAATGAATTTGTTCATCCGTTAAGGTTTTTACCACTAACTGGTTCATTTCATCATAGACAAAAGTAGTTATTAAACCGTTATGACTTCTTTCCTGAATAAGTAAACCCAAATCATTGTATTGATATGTGGTACGGTGATCATTATTGTGTGCTTGCGGCCGGATTTGCTCAACCGTCGTTGTTTCATTAATTAAAATTCTTTGATCAATAGCCTTCTCGTAAGCACACTGTTCTACTAATAACCCACTGGAGTCATAGCGATATTCCGAGAGATAACCTTCACCATCAATATCTGCCACCTTAAGGCCTCGCGCATCATAAAGGCTATAAGTATGGATGTCCTTTTGTGAAGTAGTAGGTTTATCTTGTAACCACGCCCCATCCAAACGATTGGAAATGGAATTAGAATAACGAATGGTTTCAATCAAATGCCCCAGACGATCGTAATGATACTCAGTAGCATATCCCTCACCATCAAGCTTGGCCTCCAACTGCCCCAAAGCATCATAGTAATAATACACGCTCCGATCGGCGCCATCTAAAACCAAATGAATGCTGTCCCAAGTCAGTAAGTGATCGAGATTAAACGTACTAAGCCTTTTTGCGTAAGCAGTTGTAGCAATCACTTGCCCCATAGCATTGTATTCGTATCCAATGACCGCGCCCAGAGAGTCAATGCGATATGCGATTTGATTGTGCTGGTTATAGACAATCTGAGAAATCCGATCATTGCTGCTGTTTCGAGGTTTTATCGATTCAAAGGCCGGGAGCTGTTCCAACCACCCAGAAGTTGAAACTCGCTGTTCGTATTGGCGGGTTTTAATAATGAAACCTTCATCATTATAAAAAGTTTCGGTCACTTGACCACTGGAACTCACTTGCGCCTGTACCCGCCCCTGGTGATCATAAAAGGTATAGGTAGTCAGACCATCCACACCCGTTTCAGCAATCAAACGACCGGCTGCATCGTATTTATAAGTCGTACTGCCATAAGCATGGCCGCTGTCCAGGCGCATGACGGAAAGCAATAAACCACTTCTGTCATACAGACGAACGGTTTGCAAGCCGTTGGCATCGGTTTGAATTACTCGCTGATGTGCATCATCGTATTCAAAACGTTGACTGTGGTTTTGATTATCTATGGTTTGGATGAGACGCCCCAAATCATCATAGAGGTATTGAGTTATGCACCATTCTCCATTAACAGGAGTGCTTTTTTCAACCAACCGCCCTGCGGCATCATAACGGCAACGAGTACTGAGTGCGCCGGCATTTATCCCATAGCCTTGTGAATCCACCTGAGCATAGTGCAGTTCTTCAACAAGTTGACCACGCCAATCGTAACGATAATCAATCAAACTGACGTCCTTGGGATTTTGCCTGGCCACCCAGGATTCTAATTCCTGCATTCCAAGAAGCTCATCCTGTCCCATGGAGCCTACATCATAACCAGCACGTAAATAACAACGAGTACTGATTAACTGTCCTTCTTCATCATAACGCCGTTCGGTAACCGTACCGTCAGCGGCAATTGTAAATCGTAAATGACCTCGTTCATCATAAATGTATCGGGTTGTTTGTGGTTTTATTGGATGATTATTCCCATCAAAACGTTGGTATTTGGTTTCAGAAATTACATGATGCGCTGAATCATAAACGCGTTGCGTCACCTGGCCTGATGGTTCTTCAACCCAAATGCAATCGCCCTCGTCATTATAGCGAAAATTCCAGACCTGATTGCCCTGAACAATAGAACTTAATAAAGCTCCGTCATAGTTATAACGGATCCGATAGTGCTCTGGACCATCAATACCGGTTAATTTATTGTGTTCATCATAATAATAAGTCCAGGACTCTCCCAAGCCGTTGGTTACTGTTGTTTTTCCTGCTTGATAATCGTAAAGAGTAACACGGCCTTCACCATCAACCAGTTTTTTTACTCTGCCTTGAGCATCGTACTCGATATGAAGAGCTGTGCCATCTGATTGTTTGATGTCACTAATTCTGTTGGAATCGCCAGCATAATTGTAAGTAATCCAGAAGGTCTTTCCCTGACCTAAATCACGACTTACCTTATGTAAACGTTGCTGTTCATCGTATTCATAATGCAGATCATGCACCGTAACTCCATCACTAATGGTTTTCACTTCACGTAATAAACCATTTTGAAATGACCAACTTATGGTTTGCTTGCCGCTCCTGTCGGTTATGCTGATCAATTGCCCTTGATCATAGGAAAATGAAACACTATGACCATCCAAATCGCTAATGTCACTGAGTTGGCCTTCCTGACTGTAATGATAGCCTGTCTTTTGAGCACCCTCACGATACATCCAGCCATTTTGACTGTAAGTAAGACGAGCCGTTCCGCCCTCTTCGGGTATATAGCATTGTTTTCTGACATCAAAAATAAAACGACTTCTGTGGCCGTCTTCAGCAACACGAGTTACAGTTGAACCCAAGGCATTTGACTCACCGGAGATCTCCAATCTGGATTGCATATTGAAGCGCCAATTGGATCCGGATTCCCCCAGGGAATTATAGGTTTGAAATAAATCCAGACCAAACCCGATATCCGCTAAAAATCCATCGGATTGGCGCAAAACCAAATTTCCATTTGCTGCGTTGACGTAAACGGACTCGCCGCTTTGTCCCAATGCCGCAACCCCTTTGGGTCCATAACTGCCCAGCCCTAAAGAGGAGCCTTGCAAACCCAATCCTTCTCCTGTGAATATTTGTGTCATAATACATCCTGATGCTTGGTCAATTTTTTCTATACAGACCCTAAATTAATTCATAATAGTTAAACTCAATATATATTCATTGGATAAACCACCCGGAATATTTTTTATCATTATTTTTATTTCTAAATCCTCATTAACAATCTCTGGAGGAACCATATCAGCAATTAATTGGTTTTGTTCCAAACGTAACCAGTCTGGAGGATTAAAGCCTTCAGCAAATTGAATCTCATAAGGAGCATCGTGATACTCAGGATAAACGTCATTATTTTCTACAAAATCATATAAATAAGGCTGCCCTGGATAAAGGATGGGTAATATAGGTTTATCTGATTTGAACCGTGGCATCTGTTTTTTATCAACACTAATGTTTAATGGAATAGTTACCGGATCAGAATTACCTCCAATTAGAGTATTAGCTCTTAAGGTAAGTAAGTATTTTTGCCCTGTAGCCTGATCAGGAACAGTTCCTTCCAATACAGTTGGATTAAGAGGTGAGATATGCAGCCAGCTTGCAGCAGGCTCTACCTTCTCCAAAATTAATTTAATCTTCGGATCATGGGAAGGATCATTAATATAGCCTGACAATTCTTCATAAATATTGGCTCCTGCCAATTTCTCCAGCTTAAACGAGTTAATTGTCGGCTTTTTGGTTGGGTCATAAGCGACAGGAATTTTTATCGTCAAAGGACGAAGACAATCACCGCCTGTATTCGAGGAAGCAATCAGAGTAACCTCTACTTCTTGTCCCGCAGCAGTCGGGGGTACTTTACCCTCCAAACGAGTCACATCATTCCTTGAAATGTCTAGCCAGTCAGGATGGCTGGAGTCCTCGTCGATTCGAAACGAAATCTGATTGGTCTGCATGAATCCTGCATGTTGCTCAACTAAATCCATGAGATTTAGGCTGTATTTTTGGTCAGGTAAAGCACTGGCTATTGAATAGTTCTGCTTAAAAACAGGCTTGTCTTTTTCATTAACTCGCACCTGCACTCTAAAATCAACTTGAGCAGCGGTGCCATAAGTATTCTGGGCCCCTACTTTAAACAGGTACGTCCCGGTGCGCTTTGGTGTTCCAACAATAGAAAAGCTGGCTTGATCAAAACGTAATCCATCTTGTTCTGCAGGAGTCACTATACCATACGGTGGGAAACCGGCCCTTAAGTTTTCGTCATAGAATTTTACTGCTGTTTTAAGGTTATAAACAAAAGGCGTATTGGCAGTGGCTTCTTGAATTGGGATCGCCGACATCGTTATGCCATGAGGAATTACCCTAACTGAAAAAGATGGTGTATAAAAAACGTGTTCAAGAATAGGGCAATATCTGCAAACATCGTATGTTATTGGCCCAGATACTGTTCCAACGGAATTCTTTGAAATAACAATATTAAAGTAACAGGTATAAGGAAAACCAAAAGCTACAGCACTCATCAACTCAGGGCAGTATCCAGTGACATATTCAATTCTTGCCCCTTCAGGCAAATCCCATTTCCCATATGTCATTGGAATCCTAACTGTTGCATACCAATCCATTTGCACTGGAATACGCACTGTATCATCAAGAAAAACGGTCGAAGGAGGACTCGCCGTAAAAGTCATTCTAACTTGCTGTGGTAGAGCATAAGACACTGAGGAAGAAATATAAAAAATAACAAATAATAATAACGCTCTTTTCATAGCATAATCCTTTACAAACATAATTCATCATTCTGATAATTCAGAAATTCATAATTCAAAACTCAAGAGTAAACTAAGTCTCAAAAGCAAAATTAGAATAAATTATGTAAAATAAAAGGAAAGCAACGAGCACAACCTGGTGTTTGATAATAAAAGGGACGAAGTATTCCGTTAATTTAGTTGGTTGGATTTTAATTTCTTTCTTCATGATACAACTCCATAGTTTCCATTAGGCATTTCCGAGCCGTCGCCATATTAATCAATAGAAACTATTCGAGTCAAATAGAATTTTACATATCACTTAAAATTCACCTCAATCAGTGGCTCATACCCACAGCTGTCCCATTAAAAATGTGACGTCTTTCCGAGCGTAGCGAGGAATCTCCTGCAAGGTTACAAGCTCCCATTAAAATGCGGCCATTAAAATCATATCAGTCGAAATGATATAAAAATCCAGGTACATCTTCTGATGACATCAATAAATTCCTTGTAAAAAAAAGAGTTTAAAAGGTAATGATAATTAATGCATTAATTCAGATTGTGCCAATTTGCAGGAGATTCCTCGCTACGCTCGGAAAGACGTCACATTTTTAATGGGACCGCCGTGGGCACATACCCCCAAAACCTTGATTTTTAATGTTTTGATATTTTGTCAGATTAAATATCAGATTAAATAATAGTTATCACCTGGGTACCTCCCTATACCCACACAATAAATTCCTGTAAGCCCCTAATGACATTGCACCCTAATTCCTGGCGGGTTCAAGCCAGTTTTTATGAATCAAAAAATGGGTATACAGTTTTGCTTCTTCAGTTCCGGAATGAGGATGCCAATCGTAAACCCAGGTTGCTTTTGGCGGTAATGACATGAGTATCGACTCAATTCTGCCTCCCGTCTGCAATCCAAAAGCCGTTCCACGATCGTAAACTAGGTTAAATTCCGCATATCGACCCCGTCGATACAGTTGAAAATCTTTTTGTCGCTCAAAATAGGGGATGTTGTATCGACGCATGACGATTGGAACATAGGCTTTCATAAATTGATTTCCAACTGACTGTAAAAAATTAAAGCATATTTCAAAGTCCCACTGATTCAGATCATCAAAAAACAACCCGCCTATCCCACGAGGTTCCTGACGGTGTTTGATGTAAAAATAATCATCACACCATTTTTTATAGTTCAAATACACCTCATCGCCAAAGGGATCACAGGCTTCTTTTGCCATGGTGTGCCAAAAGACACAATCCTCTTCAAATCCATAATATGGCGTTAAATCAAAACCGCCCCCAAACCACCAGACAGGTTCAGATCCTTCCTTCGTGGCCATGAACAATCTAAAATTCGCATGCGTTGTTGGAACGTAAGGATTGACCGGATGAATGACGAGCGAAACACCTAGCGCCTCAAACTGATAACCACTGAGTTCAGGCCTTTTTTCTGTAGCGGAGCCAGGTAGATGCTTCCCTTTAACATGGGAAAAATTGACTCCGGCTTTTTCAAAAACATCGCCATCTGCAATCACACAACTCACCCCATATCCCAAATTGGGATCCTCCCACCGGTCTGATATAAAGTTGGCCTTCCCATCAATCAGGAGTAATTCCTGACAAATTGAACTCTGTAATTCGGATAAATAAGATTGAACTTGTGTGATGTAATTCATATTCATTTCCGCCTCAATTAGTACTTATAGAAGATTCTATAGGCCGTATTGCGGCATAGCCTTGATCTACATCATGGAAAAAAATGATATAATAAAAAACCTTGTGTTCTTTACATGATGCAATGAAGATATAGAAGCACTTTTTGATGAGTCACACATGACAGACTATGATACAAAGCAGCAAGCGTGCAACTACTGTACCCTCTCCCCTTTTTGCAGTGCAGAAAAACACTCATTGGACTGGATAAATCAAAATAATCATGCAGTTAAACAACACCATCATCTAAAAAAAAATGAAACCTTATATCTTCCTCAGAATATGTTTCGAAACTTGTATGCTATTCAGCACGGAAATTTAAAAACATATCAAGTAGATGCTAATGGAAATGAATTAATTCAAGGTTTTTATTTTGCAGGAGAAGTCCTGGGTTTTGAAGCAATTTATTCACGACATTACCTGTGTTCAGCCGTTGCTTTGTCTGATACTTTAGTTTGTGAAATTCCCTATGATAATTTTCTTGAATTAATGCAACTAAATCCCTCTCTGCAAAAACACAGTTTATATATAATGAGCCAACAACTGAATACAGGCTCCTATTTATGTTCCATCACTGCGGAACAACGCCTGGCGGCTTTTCTTATCGATATAGCCAATCGACTGAACCCCTCAGAAATGCAACTGCGCTTTCATCTGCCGATGTCGCGCCAAGATATAGGTAATTATTTAAGACTGACAGCCGAAACCATTAGCCGTCTTCTTGCCCAGTTTAAAAAAAATAAAATTATTGCGATTGATCACAAGCACATTCAATTCCTGCAACCGGAGCAATTAAAACTGATTGCAGGTACAGAACATTACTCTGTCATGAAGAATCAGGTTACTTTGAATAAATCCTGAGCATGAAAACCCATTTTATTTACATTTCCATGATCTAGATCAATGTCTTCTATAAAAATCCATTTAAACTATCTTGAATTATGAAATGTTCCTCCTCATCAACAGGGTGATCTGTTGTACAAGTTAGTACAGTTCCACATTATTATGTAGATCCATGCTTCGCGAGGATGACGAATAAAAATGAGGATAAAGTAAAAAAGGTAATGACTGATGAAACCAGCCAAGCACATCATGTTCGCCGATTGATAGGATATAGCGGCCACTTATTCGAACTGAGCATCAATGATTGTCGACTATTCAGCATTTTCAGAAAATGCACATTGTATAATTTTGAAAACAAATATTGGTTCACTTTTGCTCAACAAATCGTTGAATGATTTTTATATAGGTTAAAAGATTCAGATGAACTCCCCAGAATTATTATCACCCGCAGGCTCGTTAAAAAGAATGAGACGTGCCTTCGCCTATGGCGCAGATGCTGTCTATGCCGGTCAACCTCGATATAGTCTTCGCGCACGAAATAACGAGTTTTCTCATGAAAAACTGGTTTTAGGCATTCATGAAGCACATGCCCAAGGCAAGTTATTTTTTGTCGCGAGTAATATTATTGCCCAAAACAATAAAATTAATACCTACCTCGATGATCTGGCGCCAGTAATTGAAGCCGGACCAGACGCTTTAATTATGGCCGATCCGGGTCTTATTATGATGGTTAGAGAACAATGGCCAGATCAGCCCGTGCATTTGTCCGTCCAATCGAATGTAATGAATTTTGCTGCAGTTAAATTTTGGCAAACACTGGGTCTTGAACGTGTCATTTTGTCGCGGGAGTTGTCACTAAAAGAAATTCAGGCGATTCGAGAATATTGTCCTGATATTGAATTGGAAGTATTTGTTCACGGAGCCTTATGCATGGCCCATTCCGGCCGTTGCCTTTTATCCGGTTATTTTAACCACCGGGATCCCAATCAAGGTGCCTGCACGAATGCATGTCGATGGAAATATGATGTTAAAGAAAGCACCGAAGATGAATGGGGCAATGCCCATATAGAAACAAAAACGGCTCTATTTGAACAAGCGCCCCAACGCGAGGGAGAAATGAACCACATAGAAGAAGATGAGCATGGAACCTATCTGTTTAATTCCAAAGACCTAAGGGCAATTCAGCATGTTGAAGCACTGGCCCAAATGGGGATTGATTGCTTGAAAATTGAAGGACGAACCAAATCCGATTTTTATGTGGCTCGAGTGACTCAGCTTTATCGAAAAGCAATAGACGATGCGGTTTCCGGTAAGCCATTCGATTGGACACTGATGGATGCCCTCGAAGGATTATCACTGCGAGGATATACAGAAGGGTTTTATCGACGTCACGTTCCTGAAGAATATCAAAGTTATAAAGATCGTAATGAAACCGGTATAAAACAGCAAGTTGTAGGTGAATTACTGGACTATGACAGCAGCAAACAACTCTTAAAAGTGCTGGTAAAAAATCAATTTTCCATCGGCGATACCCTTGAAGTCATGCTGCCGGGCGGTAATCAGATGACCTCGCTTGAAACCATCGAAAGTACAGAAGGACACTCAATAAACTGTGCTCCGGGCAGTGGGCATGTGGTGTGCATTCCAGCCTGGATCGAAGACGACAGTCAGTTGGAACATGGTTATTTAATTCGTCATTGGAGCGAGGTTTAATCTGGGAACAACTATGTCAACAATGGAACACTTAAGAAAGCAAATTCAAGAAATCGATTCCGTCATCATCCAGTGTTTGGCGCTTCGTCAAAATATGTGTCAACAGATTGCCCAATTGAAGCAGCAAGATGGCAAACCGATTACGGATATCAATCAAGAAAAAAAGAATTTTGCATTTTATGAGACTCTTGCAAAATCCTGCGCACTGGATCCTCATTTTATAGAACGCTTGTTTCGATTAATTATTCTTAACTCAAGAACAATCCAACACGACACGATTAGTGAAAGAGAAGCTCCACAGCCAAGGTTGCAAGAATAACGGAAGCAGAACCGCAGGTTGCCTCATGTTCCTGACGGACGCCGGCTTTATAGAGTTGAATCATCTTATTAAAAATACTGGACATAGGACTTTCTGGCTACTTAACATTGTGCCATCCGACAGGAGATCCCTCACTGCGTTTGGGATTGACGTGGGTAGTTACAAAATAGTTTTATATTACTCTTTTAATTTTAATAAAAAAGGAAGACTATACTATATAAATCATTGAGCAATTTAATGGATTAAATCATGAAAAACTCATCAAGTATTGAAAATAAAGCAGTGGATGTTATGGATGCTCTTTATAATCGTCGAGCTGTTCGAGATTACCTTCCTACAAAAGTAGACTCCGAGCTGATTCATACTCTACTTGACGCAGCAGTACAAGCGCCTACGGCTCTGCATGAAGAACCCAGAGCATTTGCTGTGATTCAAAAAAAAGAACGATTGGATCGTTTATCTAATGATTGCAAAAAGGTTTTGCTTAATGAAAAAGAAAAATACAAAACAGAGCAAACAAAACACATACTCGAAGTAATAAAACAACCAGACTATAACGTGTTTTATAATGCCAGCACATTAATCGTTATATACAGCACATATCCAGGCCCATTTGTAAGCGCTGAATGTTGGCTCGCAGCTGAAAATTTAATGCTTGCCGCCTATGCTAAAGGACTTGGCTCATGCGTAATTGGGTTCGCGCTTTCTGGTTTGAATTTGCCCGAGTGGAAACACGAATTGGAAATCCCCGAGAACATGACAGCTCAGGCAGCAGTGATCATGGGATGGCCAAGAGGAGAAACCATTGCACCTCCTCACAACCCGCCCAACATACTTACATGGAAATAAAACAGGTTCCATGCCTGAATGGTCGGCAAGATCAAAGATGATAAGGAGTTTTAATTAAATGGATATAAAAATTTTACGACAGTTTGGACTAACAGTATCGCTTCTGGTTGGTGCTACGACTGTCCAGGGACAAGTAATACGTGATCAAGTAGCCTGCCCTTCTCTTAATGCCATCCAACAACATGCCACTAAAATTGATGCTGTTGAAAAAGATATATTCGGTTATTCAGTTCACTCCACCAGCTATTTTACTAACGGTGATTTACAATGGATAATTGGAGTTAATATGGTTATGGCACAATCTTCGGATGATGCAATCATCAAGGGGATCACTATCGTTGCAAACAGCAAATACTTAAACAATGAATACGCTTATGAACTGGAGAAAGGTTTATACATTTGCAATTACGGCCCCTTTGATATTGTTGCGGCTGGCGGCCATATGGCGTCTGTCCTCTAGTCTGCCTCGTCTGTTTTCTGCGTTACTGCACATTTCCCAGCAGTGGCGCAGGAATATCCAATATCTTTAGGCCTCCCTACCGAGCCTGAAAAAGCCATTTGTCCAGCCCCACCAGATAAGCAAGCATGCGCATGCTTACCAGAACGCTACCAAATAATGAGGACTTACGAAAACCCCCAATGTCTTTTAATGAAGAGATGGGGTGGTATTCGCTTATAATGTGAGAAAACTATTCGGCTGAATACAATAAGTCACTTCAAGGTGCAGGAGCTTACTGGATAGTCCGTTAATCTCTGTTCATGGGGTGTGTTGATTAAATACGAAGTGAAACCATGAATAAAAGTCATCAATAACACACTGGCTAAAAGAAGAGAAAGCGGTGTGGTCAGGAACAAGAATAACCCAACAGGTATAAAAACATGATAAAGAATAACTTGATTCAGATCATTGAGACGATTACGGGTTAAATTACTCTCCTCTTGGTCTAAATAGTTTGGATCCTTCCCTTCAAGTTTCAGTTGACTCAATAATTGCTGATCCTGCTTTGAATCAATTAAAACACGTGATAAAGCACTAATTAACAGAATGGCAGAAATTGCAGCCGATACCGGTATTGAGGCAATGGAAAAAGCGAATAAGCCCAAGACCACCATTATCGACGACACGGTGATCAAAGAGCGAATAAAATGTAACTCTCTGTGCCGCCACTCGCGAATCAGATACTTGTGATCCGCTTCTGGAATCAGCCTGAGTTTTAACTCATATTCCTCTCTACTTTCTTGAAAACGAAGAATCATAACGAGCACATCGATCAGTTGTGCTATAACTTCCAATTGTATGCCGTAGAATCCGGCAGATTGTGACGTACTAAATGACAACCAAAAAAACTGCGTCAGATTAACAACGCCCCACAAACTGTCATTCCAAAGATTATAATACAAATCCCTAAGTGTTATATCATTGTTTTTGTCCTGCTGATCTGCAATAAGAATATGTGCTAATAAACCGAGATTGACTGAAAAACGAGCCATATAAAGCGTAAAACTCATCACGCCCAAAGTGGAATCCAACGGGGTCAAATTCCTTAGATTTTTTTGTGGCTGAGCAAGATATTTGGCAAAACCTTTACTTCGGTTCAACTGAAGCCTTTGGGTGTTCAAGTAGGTTAGTTGGCTATTAAAAAACGTTAAGGTTGATTTAAGGATTGGTTTATTTTCCTTAAGAGCCTGATTGTCTTTGTTCATCTGCATCCATAGGAAACTCACTATGGAGCAATGATAACTATTTGCTCCTGTCTAAAGCGTGACGGTTAGATTACAAACTTGTAATCTTTCTTGAATTAACTTCATCCTCTATTTATGTTAAAATTGAACAATCTTTATTCATTTTACCCGTATGCGAATATTAATTGTTGAAGATCAAAAAAGAACCGCTGATTTTATCTGCAAAGGATTCAGCGAATATCAATTTCAGGCCGACGCAGTATACGATGGTGCGGAAGCACTGTACCAACTGTCTGAAATACACTACGATCTCGTTGTTCTGGACGTTCTCTTACCCATTATGGACGGATGGACTGTACTTGAAAAAATTCGTGAAACAAAACCCGACTTACCCGTTTTAATGCTTTCAGCATGTGATGATGTAGAGAGTCGAATCAGAGGGTTGGAGTCCGGTGCTCAGGACTACTTGATCAAACCGTTTTCATTCAACGAACTGCTGGCTCGCGTTAAGTCATTGTTGCGCAGAAAACCCAACAACAATCCCATCGTGTTAGCCATTGATGATTTGAAACTGGATTTAATGAAACATACCGCAGAACGAGGCGGTAAAAAACTCATGTTAACCGCAAAGGAATTCATGCTCCTGGCCTTGATGTTAAGACGAAGCGGCCAAGTTCTCTCACGAACCATTATTGCGGAACAGGTTTGGGATATCCATTTTGACAGCAACACCAACGTCATTGACGTTGCCATCAAACGATTAAGGGAAAAAGTAGACAGTGAATACTCCAGAAAATTAATCCATACCGTCAGAGGGGTAGGATATGTCCTGGAAATTCGCTAATTCGATGTCGATAGTTAATCGGTTGTTATTGATATTTGTCACCACGATTTTGCTGATTTTGACCGTCATTACCGTTTTAATATACCCGCCATTGAAGGAGTTGCTCCATCTGGCGCAAATGAATCAGGAGCAATACCACTTTGTATTAGCACAAATCTGCATCAAAAATTTTTTTATTGGCCTATGGGTTTCCGCATTAATATTAATTTCCGCCAGTTATTGGGTTGCTAAAAAAAGCATGAGTCCTGTTTATAACTTCTCAGAAGAACTTGCCTCAATTAATGCTTCATCATTAGATAAACGATTAAAAGATGAGGGGCATCCTCAGGAACTAAGACAATTGGCAGCCACATGCAACGCCATGCTGTGTCGAATCGAAAATGCGGTTCTTCACATCAAACAATTTTCTGCCAGCATGGCGCATGAATTACGCAATCCCGTTCACTACCTCCAAACGGCTACGGAAATTACTCTGGCGAAGCCACAATCGATTGAAACTTACCAAAACCTGTTGCACTCGCATCTGGAAGAATATCACCATTTAACCCGACTTATTGATAACCTCCTATTTTTAACGCGAAGTGAGCATGGGCAAATTCAGTTAAATCCAAAGTCTCTGTCAGCAAAAAAGATGATCCATTCTGTAGTCGAATATTATCACGCCACTTCTTTAGAACAGGGCGTAGCAATTCAAGTCGCTGGTGATGCCAGAATAGTAGTAGATGAGCCATTATTTAAACGGGTCATTTCAAATCTAATCGACAACAGCCTGAAGTATACGCAACAAGGTGGAACGATACTTATTAAAATTGAAGAAACCGAAACTCATCTTATTCAAATCACCATAAAGGACTCAGGGATTGGCATAGCAAAAGAGCATCTTCCTTTATTGTGCCAGGGATTTTATCGAGTGAATCACTCAACCCATGATAAATACTCCGGCCTGGGTTTGGGATTGGCAATTGCTCAATCCATTATGAACATCCATAGCGGTCAGATTGAGATAGAGAGCGAACCAGGTCAGGGAACTACAGTCATACTTCGCTTAAATAATGCAAGCCAGTTCATAAGCGTCGAGTTCCATTGAATCGACACTCCTGAATCAACGTTCGGACTTTAAAGGCATCAAATAGAATTCCTAGGAGTCCGCTTTATAGAATCATAGAGCATTGTGTTTATTTACAGAAATTGTTCCTGTCAGGCTCTGAAGGGTAATCTGCTTTTTATTAATTGTACTGCTTCTTCAAGCGATTGAGCAAAAAAAATAGATTCAAACAGGATTAATCGATAAGCATTTTGGGTAAGATCACGGTTAGGATGTTCTTCCTGTACTTCATTATTTTTTTCCATTCCTTTAATTGCAATAAACTGAAGCTCAATTAATTCTTCTTTATTTTCAAGAGCTTTTAGCAAGGCTTTTAAATTGGGATAAAATTGTTCTTTAAATTTAATTCCTGGTTCGATAAATATCCCACTATTGATTAAGGACACTAACCCTGCATAGGGATCCTGATTTGAACTCCACTCGGGGGCAGCTCCTTTAGAAGCGTTATGTTCCGGCTCAGATGCACCCGGTAGATCGTTATCTTTATCTTGCATAATTTAACTGTCATCCTCAGCGTAACTAAAAGTATAGCAGATACAGATTAACTCCAAAGGACTCTATTGGCTGATACAGGCTCTATACACATCTTAAAATCACAAGCCATGAAGCTCAATTGAGCAGCAGTCTGTCAAAACATATTGCATTGATGTGCTAGAATTAGCATAATGGTCGATTTTCTCAAGCAGGCCCTTATGACAGAAAAATTATTATCTATCAATTTGTTAAAAGAATTAGTCGAATCTGCTGAAACCAATAAGGCAGGACATACAGCGTCTTACATACCAGAGCTGGCAAATGTGAATCAGGATCTTACCGCTCTGGCAGTTCAGCAAGTCGGTGAACAGCCCATATCCTGGGCTAATGCCGAGTTAAACCCTGTCACGCTGCAAAGCACCAGCAAATTAATCCCGCTCATTGGTTTATTGGAAGAGGTAGGAGCGGAACAACTTTTTGAATGGGTTAAAGTGGAGCCTTCCGGAGATGATTTTGCGTCCATTACCCGACTTGAACAATTTGGACCAAAACCCTCAAATCCAATGCTTAATGCAGGGGCTATTACCTTATGCTCTCATATCCCTGGTACTGGTGAACATCAGTTTGGCTGGCTCGAACATTGGGTAAAAAAATTATTCAAAGAAAAACTGAGCATTAATCCCCTGGTTTATGCATCAGAAAAAAGAACTGGCGACCGCAACCGTTCTCTGGCTTATTTATTGAAAAGCCGAAATAATCTGGGGGCTGATGTTAATGAAACGCTGGATTTATATTTTGCCTTATGTTCCTACGAAGCAACACTGGAACAAATGCTTTACCTTCCGTTATTACTGGCCAATGGCGGCACCGATCCCTTGACCAATGAATGCATCTTTTCTAAAGAAACCTGTAAAATTACTCTGGCCATTATGGCGACCTGTGGCTTGTATGATGAAACAGGAACACACATGGTAAAAACTGGGATACCCGCAAAAAGCGGCGTATCAGGTTATATTATTGGTACAGTTCCAGGTAAAGCAGGCATAGTAGCATTAAGCCCCAGAGTCAATGCAAAAGGAAATAGCATTCGTGGCGAACTGATGCTCGAAGGTCTGTCTAAAGCAATGAATTGGCATTTCGCGCTCCCAGGATAAGACCTCTGCCATTAAATAAAGAACCATCAAAATCGAATACAGCAGCTGTCTTTTTACATCTCAGTCCAGTTGCTGTAACTCTTTATCTTATCTTAAAAAAACCGCTCAAGCTCGTCGCTGAATCATTGTGCCTGAATAAAAATCATCCAGTTCATCTGTTGACAAAGACTCGGCGATGTATAAAATGCGAACACAAAGAGCGAACAATAAGACATCGAGCACTACGCCAATGGTAACTGAACATAATTTTCTGACGACAACACAGCAGACAATAAACCGTATTCTTGCTCTACCTGCCAGCGAAATTAAATACTATCTGTACATCTTGTTGGAATCAATCAAAGATAAAAATTGTGGTATCACCCGCTCATTTTTAGTTGAACTGGTCTCACTTGTAGAGGCTTTGCATCAGTTACATCAAACGAACGAACCAGATAGTACAAACAGTGACATCGAATCCAGGTCATTGGGCTTATTGGAAACCATCAACAATCATTTGGACCAGCTTCAACACATTGCAGGGACCCATACCTTTCCCGCGCAAACTAAAATTGTATTACTACACGTAACCGGAGTATTTGCTGGCGTTACTCTCGGAATTATTGGTGGATTCGTAGGAGCACTTATTGGTTTAGCTCGAGGAGTATGGAATTACAAGCCGTTTATCGGCATGCTCTCTGGAGCATTTATTGGTAACGTCATAGCCGGTTCTTTTGGTTTTAGAACCCCCAAAAAAATATTTAAAGACAGCTTGATACGACAATTCAAATTTGGTCTGGATGGCCTGAATGAGTGCTTGGAGCACATCAAAAAAGAATATGTGCCCACATTATTTGCACAAAAGAAAGCACAGCCCTTTTCTTATTACCTTAAAGAAGTAGAAGAAGAAATTAAAACGCTTTTTGATACCGATGAGGACTTTGAAGAATTCCTGGAACAGGACGTTGAATATACAATCAATACCTTTTTAGCAAGTTTTATTGGTGTTTCCTTATTGCACGGTTGTGTCGGTCATCATGCCTATATCAAAATAAACATTAAGAATTCAGAATACTTAATTGAACTGTCACCAGAACCCGCAGACACAAGCGAAGAGCCGGCACAAAGCGAGTCACGGACCGTACCTGGTAAAAAATTGATTGAAATGTTGGCTTATCACAGAAAGCTTCAGGAAACCAATGCTCCCACCCCTGCTTTTATAATCTCAAAAATGAAAGCAGGTGATAATGACTGTTTTAGTTACGTTAATAAAGTATTGATTGGTACCAGTCAAAATGGCACCACATTATATCGTTTTGCGGATATGGATGTAATGGGGCAATTTGTTGGAGTCGCCATTGAGACATTAAGTCCATTTAAGCCCAATTTCTTTCTGCAGGCCAAACCAACGGACTTACCGATGCATGAGAACATGTATATGTCTTCGTTAAATCCCGAATAAACTTCGCATTCATACATGAACCAGGGAAGTTCTATTCCTCATGAACATGTCAAAATGAACAGTAAGGCTACCTTACTCTCCTGATGTTTTAATTTAAATTAGACTAATCTCGATTAACTCATTTATACTTTCTCGGGGCATACAAGGAACCTATCTGAACGAGAGAATTCGATGTTAATTAAAAATATTTATGTTTACGATGATAAGGGACTGAAACAACTTAAACACGTTCAGTTAACAAAAACTGGTTCGAGAATTATCCATAATTTAGACGATGATTTATCTGCTCTGGAACAACACGAAGAGAACATCATAGACAGCAAGGACACCTACTTCCTGATGCCAGGAATGATGGACTCCCACATCCATGGTCAGGGCGGTTTTGATTTTGCCAGCCTCAGTGTGGAAGATGGTGAAAAAGAACTGGAGGTCATAGTCAAACAATTAGGTAAAACCGGATTATCCTATGCTGTACCGACCCTGGTGTCCATGCCAGTAGAGTTGTTAAAACAATCATTGATGATTATCAATAAGTTTATAAAGAATCAGAAAATCAATCCCACTCCTGGATTCACAACACTTGTTGGAGTCCATCTTGAAGGACCCTTCATCTCCAAAAGTTGCAAAGGAGCTCATAGCGAAGAAGCATTGCAACAGGAAATCAGCATGGAGAAGTTCAGAGAAATTATTAATGCCGCTCCAGATATTAAGCAATGGAAGATTACTCTGGCCCCTGATTTGGTTGGTGCCGAAGAGTTTATCAAGCAAACTAAAGCCCTTGAAGCAGAAGGTCTCAGTGTCAAAGTGTTTATCGGTCATGCTAATCCAGAAGAAAAAGAAGCCATTGGTCGGGCAATTTCAGCTGGTGCCGCTGGCTTTACGCATTTGGGAAATGCGTGTCAGGAATCTTGCAGTCGAGACAATCGCACCCTTTCATCAGAAGATGCAACGAGTAATGTAGTCAAATGGGTACTCGAAAATCCAGATCAATGCCCTGCAGGTGTTGAATTGATCCTGGACGGAGCTCATCTCTCTTTCTCATTCAGTACCCTCATACACCAGACCATTAAAAACAAAATTATGCTGGTAACGGATGCTCTGGGCCCTACGGGCTGTAAAGACGGTCTATACAAATTAGGAGCTCTGGATATCCGTAAAGACAAAAACAATTTTTATTTGGTGGATGAAGAAGGTCATTTTAAGATGAAAATGGGCACATTACCCTCAGGCGAAACCGGCGAAGTAAGGACACTGGCCGGAAGTGCATCCTCCCTGGCACAGTGCGCACAAAACTATTTCGATCTCTTGCACGATGAACCTGTAGAAAGTCGTATGGACTTCCTTTATGCAGGACTCATTTCCAACCCCAGAAGGGCTTCATTATCCGATGATGCAATCAATAATCTGCCCGATGATACCAATTTTGTCATTTTTAACGAAAAAGGAAAGCTCATCCTCAGTGCATGCAACAGCAAACTGACAGAACATCAACAAATACTATGGCCAATACAAAGCCTGCTCGGTAATGGATTGCTAGCCCCACCTTCAGTTTATAATCCAGGTAAAGACAATTTGGAATGTGATGCAACCAAACTCATGTTCAGCATTCCAACAATATAGACATTAGCGGGTATAAAAATCAGCCTTACCCTCAACACCTTTGAGTAGAGGCTGATTGTTAATCAATTCTCAATCCACCAGAACCCCATTGAATGTGCTATAATATCAGCCATAAAGAACATTAATTGACCCGAAATTAACGGTGTACGTATTCGCCATTCGTAAAAGGATTTCCAGATGAAAACAGTCATCATGATAATAATCTGTTTCATATCCCTTCAATTACAGGCGTCATGCAAGTGCAATTGTAACTTCACCGACCTGAGTATTTGCGCCAGCTCCTATGATCTGGATAATCCATGTCCAGGGGTATGTCCTGCAGCAGCTCCAGGTATTGCTCCAATGAAAACTGCCTGTCCTCCTACTTTGGTATATAACCCAATAACCCAGGCACAGGAGTTGAAAGTTATCTGCACGGAATAAAAAGTACAATTCCAGATACTGTATCACCTCGATAATAGCGAGCAATAACACATTTTATGGGCAAATTAGCCTGCACCAAATGACACAAATTCAACCAAGCCTTACTATTTTTTTACTCAATTTTTAATCAAATAGTAGATTTATTCGGACAATCAGTATACATTTGGAATAATTTTTTTCAAACAAAGGACCGACATGATTTCAATGACCACCTATTGGCAACAATACAAGAACTATATTGACAATCTTCCTGAGGCTTTACCTGAAAACGAAGAGTATTCAAGACAAATTGCTACTGCAAAAACGATGATTAATATTGGCTTAACCATAGAAAATTTAGGCGTAACTGAAATCAAACAAGTAGTAAACAGACTGCATACAACAGCCAAGGAATTTAATCACGAGGTCGTCTATCAAGCTCCGGATAAAGAATATAAATTCAGTCTACCCCAAATAACGAATTCCCAAAGTTTGATTTTTGCAATCCTGTATTATCAACACCTATCCAATTACGCGAACGTCAGTTATCAGGGGTCCATTAGCTTTCTCTTTAAAGGCATGGTCACTAGCGCGGTTAACGAAAAAAAGAAGCCTACGGCGCACCAAGCCAATGCAATGCTGGGCGAGATTAAAAAATACTGTGAAAGCCACAATATTGCCCTTGATGAAACTCTGCTTCTCAATACAAATAAAGAAAAAGCCGAGGATTATGTGTCCAAATTAGTCAGTACTTATATGCCATTGCAAAGTGAACCCAGCCCTGATGAGCCGGTGGCACCGCTCGAAAGCCCAAGCCCCATTCAGGATATCGAAAGCACCACAGAAGAACAGGTGAATCTGACTGCAATCCTGTCGCCCCCTGAAGAACGAAAAAACACATCTGAAGAAGTAGAAAATCTGACTCTCACTGAATTGCCACTTAAGAAATTAGACAATACAGCAGAAGATATTGATGAGCTGACTATTCTGCGCCTGTCCCTTGATGATCTGAACCAGCAGAAAGCGCAATTACAGCTGAAAATTGATGCATTTTCATTCAAAAAAAATCAGTTAGATGAAGCCAGAGAACAACATGTCAAATTAAAAAATGAATGGAAGAACACATGGTTCATTAGCAAAGTTTTTTATTGGCTATTTTCCTGGGCTTTTGAATTTCCATTACTTAAAAATATAAAAATCGCAGAGCAGAAATTAAGTGAACAAGAGGACTCTCTCAATCACGAAATTCCTTCAGGAAAAACTGCAGATTCTTATCTTGGAGAATTAAGCATCGAATTAACACAACTGAACTCCTCCATAGGGAGTATCGGAGAAAAAATTGATCATCAAATCGAAATAGAACAATTAAAATTGGAAGCTTTAAAACAAGAACAATTAAAGCAAGAACAATTGAGACAAGAAGAATTAGCAAGGCAAAACGCAGTTAAACAACAAGAACTACTAAAGGAATTATTAATAAATGACTCATCAAATTCTGATTTATTCGATGAGCATGAGTTACAAACTTTTGAATCAGAGCAGGATGAATTCAGTGACGAAGACAGGCCAAGTCAAAAAGTAACAGCCTCAAAACCCGAAGTAGAATCGGATACACAATCACTAAAAATAAGTTCCAATCATGGGTTTTTTAAACAATATATGCCTAGTAGAATGACACTCCAAGCAATTGCGGTAGCTGGTGCTGCCATAGCCATTCAAAATTTACTCTAAAGTCGAACAGTCACTGAAGCCCATTACTTGCACCTTTATGGTGCAAGTACTCATTACTGTTTGAGTATTGCCAAAAAAAAGAACATGTGTTAGGGTTGATCTTTATAGTATTACTGTCTAATTCCCTTATGGCTTTATCAAAATGATGTTCATAAAACAGTACGTAACAATTCACACCACCAAGACCACCGGCTAGTCCGGTACTTATCTGCTATTCACATCATTTAATTATTTTTTATTTAACCCCTCCAGGGAGTTCTTATGTTTCGTAAAATGCCATTTATTTTATTAGCCATTATCCTAGCTGTTGTATGCTTTGCCCCTTTCATGCCCTACGCGCTAAAACAATTTTTATACTCAATAAGCCTGAGCATAAAATCCATTATTGTTCTTGCCTTGCCCTTTATTATTTTCACTCTCCTGCTAAAAACAGTACTTACTTTATCCAATAAAGCGACCAAAATTATCGGTTTGATCCTCTTCTTTGTCTGCTGTTCCAATTTTATATCCACTTTTCTCAGTCATTATGTAGGAATAGGGGTTTATCATCTTGGCTTCTCAATGATTGTTCCTCCTAAAACCATGGAGCTGCTGCCTTTATGGACGTTTTCCCCACCCAAATTAATTGCAAACGATAAAGCGATGTTTGCGGGAATTATTCTTGGTTTCATCCTGTCCAGACTTAGCCCGAATAAGTCATTGAGGCTTGTGCACAAAATAGATAAAGTGATGAACATTATTTTATCTGTTATTGTCTGTCTTATCCCGCTTTTTGTTGCAGGTTTTCTTATCAAATTGCACTATGATGGCGTTGTATCCATCATCATCAAAGAGTATGCCCCCATTTTTCTCCTTATAGGCCTGGCCCAATTTGTTTATATTGCATTTGTCTTATTCAGTCTTAACCAATTTCAAATTGGTGGATTATTCAAAGATCTTAAAAATATGCTGCCCGCAGTTATTAGCGGTTTTAGCACCATGTCAAGCGCAGCCAGTATGCCTCTTACTATTATGGGTGTAGAAAACTGCACACGAAATAAAGAGCTGTCCGGCGCAGTGATTCCCGCCACAGTGAACATTCATCTGGTTGGTGATTGCTTTGCCATACCTATATTTGCTTATGCGGTCCTAAAAAGTTTTGGGATGGATGAACCTTCTTTATTGACCTATCTTCAATTTACGTTCTATTTTGTTCTAGCCAAATTTTCAGTAGCAGCCATACCTGGTGGAGGAATCATTGTGATGCTTCCTATTCTGGAAACGTATCTTGGCTTTAATACGGCCATGATGTCTTTAATTACTGCGCTCTACATTCTTTTTGATCCGGTCGTCACCAGTGCTAATGTATTGGGGAATGGGGCATTTGCCAAAATGATTGACGCATTCACCTCACATCGAAGCAAAAAAAAATACCCGGCTGAGGGCGCCATTTCCAACTAAATTCTCATAGTGAATAGTGCTTGACGAATCAAGCACTTTTATCCTATTTTTTGCACAAGAAATTCCAATAAAATTCACAATGAACTATAATTATTTCATAATGATATTATTTGGACAAAAATGATTATTGACGCTTCTCTATTTGCCCACATTGAAAACGACTCCTCCCTTACCGGAACCTATCAACTTCAAGGACATCACTTTTCAAGAACGGTAGAGTATTTGAGTCTATACCTGGATCATCTTATCCAAACGAATCAACCTGTTCCGGCCGAGTACCTTATTTTAGTCGAACAAATGAAGTACATCAGCAGTATTGAACGAAAGACAACCAATATGACTCAGGCTCCTCTATTCGACGAGGAAATAAAGGAACTAGCCACTTCAATCGCTGAAGACATTATGAACATGCCAGGTAATGGTAAAATTTTACTTCCTGGGGGTTGGTATGACAATGATGGCGGTCACTCCATGGTCTACGAATTTACTCCGCAACAGGACGGTTTTACGTTTAGTGCAATCAACGCAGGAGCGGGTATTGAATACCATGCAAAAAAATCGGCAACCGAAAAGGAATTATTTAACCCAAGAAAATCCTGGCAAGTCCCCAGCCCACAGTCCCAAAAAGAGAAAGAAGAGCTCGCTCATTTTATAGCAAAACTACTAAAAGCCAGATTACCGCAGGCAATGAGCGCCAAAAAAAAACCGTTTAATGCAAAAGTACTTTATGAAGAAATTTTACCCAGCATCAGCTACATTAACGGTGAAGAAATTGATGCAAGCGTTGGGCTCTCAGAACATGCCTATACAGGAGGTCAGTTATCAGGAACTTGCTCTCAACGCGCCCCTCATCAAATGCTGAAGATTAACACTCCGTCACTCAAGGAATACCAACGATTCATGTTCCATTTCAAACAGTATGCACTGTTTGATTACGTCAATGCCTGCATTCAAAAACAACAGCCTTATACACCAGCAGTACTGGATCAGATACGACTGGCTATTGATAATAATTTAAAAATATTAAACAGCCCCGATTTATTCAACGAGATTGAAATTAAAGAAGAGCACGACAAAATCATTGCTCTGGAACACCAATTAAGCACAACACCATTTGACGCCCCAGCAGTATTACCAGCCCTACAGGAGCAGATGTTCTCATTAACTGTATCATTACAACCCACTATCGCTCCCCCAATCCAACTCGAGCAGCAGGCACGAGATGCCCCTATTCCTGCTATGATTGCATTAAAGGATGGTACCAATCTGCTTGATAATCTCAAAAAGGCCATACAAAACATCAATCTTATTAAGGATCCTGCGACTCAATATAATTATCTTGAACACCTGATTTTGGAAATGCCCCTTTTTCCTCAGTTCCCCAATGATCCCGGTTTTTATCGTGAACTCATCAGCCTGAATGATTTTAAGCAATTTAAAGATCAGTTGGCGCAAATTCAAACCTTGATTCTCGAACTAAAATCCAACTGGATAAATAAGGAACAGGATCCGGCCATCAATTTGATGCTATTAAGCATCATCAGTTTACAAACAGATGCCTATGGAGTGGTTCCCTCAAACAGCAATATGCCCTCTTTTCAGCCTTTTTCCCAAACACTGATAAATTCCCTAATCGGAAACCAGGATCGAAACCCATTTTATGCCACGAATAATCCTGTTCTTGACAAAAGATTGAAACAAATGCAAGAGCACTACCAATATGCGCCCAATAACGATATTAATGGCTATAATGTATTTGTTAAATTTTTAATCTGGTCCGAACCTGAATTAGACCGTGAATTAGCTGATTTATATGATAAAGAATTTGGTCAAGATAATACTCAACTGCATGAGGAAATCCGGCGTAATGGACTAAAATCATTTTACATGATCGCACTACATCATGATAACAGCAAACATCTGGATGCAAAATTTAATCCCATTATCACGAAAGTTGTAAATCACATGGAGCATGAGTCCATCCTCAGAAAAGCAGTCAATCCATTCTTTAAGCAAGAATATGCTGATCATGTCTGGTTTAGACCGGGCATGAATAATGCCCAATTTGCAGTCTTATCACCTTTATTTCCAGGTTATATATCCGGTGAAAAGTTATTAACGTCATTAACTCAGTCCAAATACAATTTAAAAGACTCAGCGGCTAAAGATGCACTTGAAGCAGATATTTCAGAATATACCTCCTATTCCCAAAAAAGAAGAGACAAAACTGCCAATTCAATTCAATTAAACCCGGCAAAACCTGTAGATGATTCTCACGGCCCTAGGCAAATCACTCAAACTGACATCCAGGCCAGAGATTATTTCCACCTGAGAAGTGATCCCAATTGGCAAATTGCGCTGACTCTTGACTATTTTACCCGCCATATTGAACTCCTGTCTGACGAGTCTAACCAACGCTATGTTGAAGCGAATTTGTTCCAACCAGGACTCCTACTTGATAAGAGGGAAGACACTCAATTTGTCTCCCAATTTGATACCTACTTAAAAACAGGAATGAGATTTTATACTCACAATGGTCAACATACTCGCAATTCCCTTCAATTTTTACGTCTCAATTTTCTGGTTAGCCGTTATATGGCTCTGGATAATAATCCAGTTGGTATAGAAAGACTTCAGACGATTCAGCATGATCTGGAAAAACAATTATCTCTGGATAATAAACCCGAGATCATCTACGCAGTACAACAATATCTTTTTTTGAGTCTAGTAACGCGTATGGAACTGGGCGAGCAATCAGATGAGCTGTTTACCCTGGCATATAAAGCCTATAATTACTTGAATAGTCATACTAATCCCCTGATTCTGGAGGATAAGGCTCATCGGCTCAGCGTAGATTGTGCTGTTGCCCAATTTAAAGCGATTATCCGAAAACAATACGACAACCTGTTAGAGCACACAATAAAAACTACTGTACAAGAAATCGAGAACACCTCAGAACAGAATCTCGTTATCACCGGCCGATTTCCTGTTTTTCATATAGAAAATCAAGTAACTCACAAATCCTATGACTTCAATGCGATTCAAGGAAAATTATTTGAGCGCGGACTTGCGCGAAGCGGTGTACCGCTGGTCATACAAAATCACCCATTAATCAAAGAATTGGGGCTAGCTGACGTTAAAGAATGCCTCATGAACTCCGACCAGAGCTATATGATTTTATCAGAAAAGGGACAGGAAGCTTATCTGTATCATAAAGAAAACCAATTAACTGTTCGAAAAAAATGGACTATTCAACAAATTGAAGGCGATTATGAATTGCAAGCATTATCGACATATCATAAGGCCTTCCATGCCAATAAACAGATACAAATCATAATTTCAGGCCTACCCAAAATTTTGACTGATGGGACCATGAATTATTGGCGCGATGTGAACAATCCCAACAATGGGATATTGGTGTGCAATAACATTCCACTCTATTCAGTGAACAATGGCAAAATCCTGGCTCTTGATGCCCAGGGAAACAAAACGAGTGCCCAGTTATCAAACATTAATACGCCCATACTGAAACAATTTGAAAGTCGTCAATATATATTATCCCATACCAGCGAATCATCCGATTCTTACGTAACACTCCCAAGGTATAACCTGCGCTTTCAGCTTAGAAATTCAACACTTATCCATCAAGAAACTGGAGAGCTGGTTACAGATTCTCCTTCACCAATTCATCCCTCAGTAGCCGGCCTTGTCCTGGCATCTAAAGATCAACAACGTTATCTGGTTCCAGTGGCGCGATTTTATGCGATAGAATCAGGAGCGAAAAAAAGCAGTTTCTATCCGGTACAACACGACATTGATGGAAAAATAGCAGCGGCGAAGCTAGAAAATCATTGGAGCAATAATCGGCCCTTGCGAATACCAATGTGGCACTACCAGAACAGTGAGCGCTATATCAGTTTTCGGCTACAGAATGGTGAGCCCATTGCAGATACTGTCGCTGACGCCTTATATCTTGCCTATACTTATATGGCAACCAATCAAACTGAAAAAGCCTGGAATATTCTGGAAGAATGCAATACTCGCCTAGGAGGACTTACAGGAAGTGCAGAGGAGTTACAATTTATCCGCTGGATATGCGATGAAATGCCGCACACACTACCTGGCCTTCACAGTGAGCACCAAAAAGATAAACCCAAAAGAAATACCCCTCCCTATGTCGCCTGCCGACTTAAAGCAATGAGTTTGTTAAGTGATTACCTCATCCAAAATGGCCCAATCAAAATAAACGAGGTTAAAACTCCAGAGGGCTCTGCAAATGCAGTGTATGAATCATTGAGAGTAGAAGAATTAAATGCTTTTCAAAATGGGCTTCCGGAACAAATATATCGCTCATTTTCTCGTTTACAAACCATGCGTCGCCATTTAGAGCACACATATATTCTCACTCCACTGGAACGCAAAAAATTATTATCTTATTATCATCAATCACAACCCAAAGAATATGCACCTAAAGGAGCTTTAGGTTATGAATGGATGACGTTAAGTCTTGAAGAACTGGTTAAAGAGCGGGATGGGATACTGGCGCGACAAACTGCCGATCACTCATTATCACCTGCTGAAGAAGAGCGATTAAACTATATTAATGAAAATCTGGCACGCCTTAAACCTGTTGTTGCCCAATCAACCATCCTGGAATTAATCCCCCTGGATTTAAGCCTCCCTGCATCCAGCCGCATTAAAAATAACCTGTTACAAAGCGATACATTATCTCAAATGGAATTGTGGCAGTATCGATTACCTGGTAATGATGCCAGTTCTCTACTGAAACAAGAAGCATTGAGCTCCCTGTCTTCTGTAATAAGTGATGATCAGTTCGTTAAGTATTTTCCAGCCTATTTACAAATAGCCTGTTCCTTAAATTCAAAAGAACGTCAAGAACTATTGGACTTCTGCTCAAAGACATTAATTGCTGCACGCCACATCAAACTAGAACATCAGGAATCCAATATTCCCTTGTTATGTAATCTATTGTATCGATTATTAACCACTCCAAGCCAGAATACATTCAGATACAGAACCTATACATTTGATCAATTAGTCACACACTTAAGCGAGTTACAGGTTCCCCCTTTATCTGTTTATCAAGCAAAAGACATATACCAGGACATTTTAGCAAAACCTGAAGACTTGTTAGTACATCATGAGCGTCCAGATCATGCGCCTTTAAAAGTAACCAGAACGGTATTACCGCCATTAATCGACCAAATGGGAATTACCCCCTTACTGAACCAAAAATCTCCAGAATCAAAAGAAGCGCTAATCAGAGTGCTGACTCAGTACAAAGAACTGGAAGAAAGAGCGAATGAAGCCATTTCTTTACTGAGTAATCGTTTGAACACTGATTTGGATCACAATTTCTCCATTGAAGAACAGGCGGGGCAAATTCTTTTTACCCTTGAGCATCAAAAGAGAATGGCCGCCAGGGAATTAATCGACTCTCCTGTGTTATCCCAAAATCTTCTCGCTGCCACGGAAACTGCTGAACCCTTGCTGGTTCAGCAGATAGAGCACTCCTGGTCGGAAGCACTGGAGCTTGCCAATCAAGGTCCTGATGATCCTAAAAAACACAGGATATGGGCTATTGAAAAAAAATCCAGAGCTAGAGCCGATCTAACCCAATCCGATTTGCTGTCCCTGTACTCGCGCGCAGATTTTGCTTACAGCATAGAAAAAACCGGTCTAAGTCTCGAAAATGCACAACGCTTGCACGACTTAATCCATCAATCCTTGATGGAAGGCATAAAACATCACTCCCTGAAAAAAATAAAGACCGATCTGATGCACTCATTAGCTACGGGTAATGCGAATAGTGCCGCTCAAGCTCTTGATCTGCTGGCTCGCACTGAAATACCAGGACTTGATGACCCATCCATAGTGATACTGCAACATGAGGATAATATCGTGTTGCGTAAACGGCAGGTGAGCGCTCTCGAATCCCTGCTCAAAGAACCAGAAGATGGAAGCCGCTTTAATGAAACCATTGAAAAAATCATTATGGGCGGTGGTAAATCCAAGGTAATTCTCCCTATTCTGGCTGAAAAAAAAGCACAAGGCGATAACCTGGTGGTGATTGAGGTTCCCCAGGCACTGTTAGCAACCAATCACGTCGATTTAAACCGCACCTCACAACGTCTTTTTGGCAAAAGAGCATACCGCTTTGAATTCAATCGAGACAGCGACTGTTCTCCTGAACGGTTCGAGCGAATATATCAATTAATGGTTGAGGTCATGACGACTCGAGGCTACCTGGTAACCACAGGGGAATCCATCCAATCACTGGAATTAAAGTACATTGAGCTGTTGCTTTCAAACGTCGAGCACGATGCGACATGGGAAAAACAAGTCTATTGGTGTGATAAAATCACCAACCTATTCCGGAATCACGCGGATTGTCTTATTGATGAGGTCCATCAAGGCTTGTCCAATAAGAAAAAGCTCAACTATACCCTGGGTGACTCGAAACCCATCAGCACATCGCTCATCAAAAATGCAATCTCCCTGTTCAGTTTTATTGATCAGAAAATCATCCAGGAAGCCCCATCCTACGACGACGCTCATGATTGGACTCCTTTTAAAACCGAATTAGCCGTCAAACTCATAACTGATCCAACCAGCCCATTAATCGGGTTTGTCACTGAGGCAAAACTCAAATATGGAGCACATGTTCAAGCTGAACTGATTAACTATCTCACCCATAACTCCCCCTCAATCCCTCTGGCAGTTAGTGCCGCAAGCAACGAGGTTCAGGCGTCATTGGCATTTTTTAAACAGGAAATTAATGTACGTCTTCAACAAACACTGACCCAAAAACTGGGCAAACATTATGGAGAATCACATCGTAAAGATTTAACTGCTTTAGAGAAAACTCTTGCAATACCCTATGCAGGAGTTGACACACCTAACGAAAGGAATCGTTACAAGGAAGAATTGGAAGCTATCAATAAAACCATTCAAATGATGCTCCTCAAAGGAATCAGCAAAGAACAACTGATTGAACGAATTGTAGAATGGGAATCCCTGGCCCGACAAGAGCTATTACAATTCCAGACAACTGCTGACTCTGACACGGTCCGCTCAATCGATGATACCCCTACAGCACAAGGCTTTACCTTGTTGACCAGTGGATTAGGCATCAAATTAAGTCAGCTTGATATTAAAAACGAAGATCAAATGACTGAGCTTCATCGTCGGCTTCAATCGAATACTGCACTCATTTTTGATTTTTTACGTGAATATTCCTTAAAGCAAATCAAACAAGACAGTACCATTCTCTCCAGCGATAACTTCAATCATACCGACCAATACCGAAGCGTACAGGGGGTATCAGGCACTCCCTCCTTGAATGAGGCAGTTTATCATCAACGACTTCATTATGATAAAAGTTCATCTCTAGGATCTGATGGGTATATTTTTGAAGTGCTTCGGAATAAAACCTCTATTTCAAGCTGTGATTTTGAAAATGCGGCCCAATTTATAACCGACATCCTCTCTCGTTCAAGCTCCCGCGACCGAACACGCTGCATCATTGATATTAAAGGAACATTTACTGGTGTCAGTAATTTGGGAGTTGCTAAAGAGCTGGTGCGTTATATTAGCTCGAATCCCGATCATTTTAGTACCCCTCTTAAACACGTTCTGTATTTTAATGAAGACCAGGTTTTATGTGCTCTAAACGTGAATGCGCCTGATAAACCCATCATCCTGGGCACTACAAATGCGGATGAAATCAATCGCCTGCTCGACTCCACCCCTGAAGAGCGCTTCACCTTATACGATCAAATTCACACTACAGGCATTGATATAAAACAATTCGCTCAGGCACATGCGTTGGTTTTAGTTGATGATAAAACATCAAAACAGGAATTATTGCAAGGTGTAATGCGCGAAAGAGAACTGGATCAAGATCAAACTAATGAACTGATTACGCCCACTCGGATGAAAGAACTTTCATTGGAACAACTGGATGAAAAATTCAAACACAATGATAAAATGGCTGTTTTCATGGATGCCCCTGCCGCAGCTCAAGGACAAATGAGGAATCATATCAGAAGAAAATTCCTTACCCTGATTCAAGACATCCCATCAGAGCAGGCAGATAAAAAAGCCGCTTTAATGCAACACTTCAGACCGCTTTTTGAAGAGTCTCAGGCTCTGGACCTTTTTGCCCTTTATGGTGGTATCAATAAAAAACAAGCCATTGGAGATATCCTCAAACACTACAAAAAACAAATAAAGAATCTTTGGGAATCCCGATTAAAATTAGCCGAGACTCCTCCTTTTGCAGAAGACATTAGACATATGTCCCAAGAACTGGAATCCATTATCAATAAAGCACTCCCATTTTGTTTACCTGAATATGACGCCCTTGATAATTCTTTTAATACGGAAGTTGAGGTGCAGACAGAAGTTGAAAAAGAAGTGGAAATTGAAGTGTTGACCCTGAATGAATTTTACAGCGGCAAATTAAATGAACAACCAATAATACCATGGTTCGATATATTCGATGCCGATGTTTTTTTTCAAAATAAACAGTTCCAGAGCAGATGGGCTTTAACCTTAAATACGCTATGTGCGCAAGGTGATCAGCATCCCGCTTTCTTTTCAGAAAATCTCATGGCCAGTGCTAACTACACCTATACCTATCAAGGACAAACTGAATGTGTTAACGCGTATATTAAACCAGTGTTTTTAATCTGGTACCACCAGAACAATGAAGGCCAACTCACTGCAATGATCATCACCCCGCAGGAAGCCCGGGAGCTGAAAGAAAAAGTGTTGGCAAATAACTCTAAAAACTGGATTTCGACCACGATGGACACGGTCGTTGCTGGTACACGACCAGAAGAAGTAATTCATACCGAAGAGTATCAGCAATTACGCGAACAAATCCGCTTTTTTAATGGAGAATTTTCCAGTCTGATAAACCAGGAAAGCCCGTTATTATGGTTGCAAAGCCTACCAGAAGAAAAAATCAATTTTTTTGAGCACAGCTTACTACCCTATCGCCCTGGATGCCAAGCAAGTCTTCATCAACTTAAAGAAACGCTGACTCAAGCTAAATCAGAGGGATATACTTACATTGCCAACCATCCTTACGAAGACTTGACTGAATTCAAATGGGTTGATTTACTGCCTAATGTCATCCCCTCACAAGAAAATGAGTACCGCAAATTAGCCGAAGCTTTTGTGTACATCAATCAAAACTGGAATAAAAAGTCTATCAAACTTGAAGACCTGCAAATTCAGTTCAATCTCCCCATGAACAGTTTCATCTATGTGGACAAGCATTTAAATCATCTTATGGCATTAAAGAATACGTTGAAGCATTTTGAGGCAAATAAAGAGTCGGTTCCTTTATTAGTCATCATTAATTCAATGACTGCCGAGGAAAAAGAACCTATTGAACTCTGTCTGGGAATGACCATAGAACAGTTTTACCAATTACGGCATTGTGAACCACTTAATCCTTTAGAACAACCGCGAGGTAGAAGGCTCATTGACATTTCCAAATACAGCATAGATCTTATTAATATACTAGACACAGCTCCTGCCTTTAAAGGCAAAAAACTGTTTAATCGATATTTGGAGCAGTTTATCGCCAATGCAACGAGTGTGGATTTAGTACGTCCATTAGTTCATTCATGTATGGATAAAACCCTACTGATAGCTCACATCCTGCACCACAAAAAATATGATGAATCGCTTATCCTGGAGATTCTTGAAACCAAAAAAGACATCCATAAGATGCTATTAATGGCAATCATTAATGCATGCAGCACAGAATCAGTTATCAACCGAATACTCAAACTCGAAGACCTGGATGAGGAAATACTTCGTAAAATACTGGAAGTACCCTCACTCAATGAGTTCCAGCTCAACTCCATATTAATCCGTGCACAAGATGAAAATACGGTATCGCTTACAGGACATCACCCGTCATTCACAGAACACCTGATAGATACTATGCTCAATCACCCATTTCTTAATATGGAAGGGATGTTGTTTTTAATTAACAACAAACAACTCACTACAAAACAGCTATTAATTATTTTAAATCATCCATTTGCCGAAGATGAAAAAGTCATACAGGCAATACTGAACCATAAGCACCTGACTGCTCAGGGAGTTCTTTTAGAAATTATTCAGCACCCCTCAGTAAATGACAGAGTTCTAGCCTTAATCTTAAGGCATCAATTATTTGATACAGAGGCGGCATTACTAATCCTGAACAAACAGCTCCCCCTGAATTTATTAATTGGACTGACGACCAAAGTATGTGACTTTAAAAATCACGATGATCGATGGGAGCAATGTTTCGACAAATTGATTGAACAAGCTAAAATCCACAATGCGGCAGTTCGTGTGAGCGAGGTAATCGCAAATCATTTTTCCCAAATGCCCCCCCATGTGGCACTTAAACTATTAAATCAGTTGGGCAAAGAAGCTTTGGATCATACAAATCTAATCCCCATGATTATGAGCGCTAATAACGAAGAACTGGATGCACTGATCATTCTGGACAAAAAATTCTCTCAAGATGAATTAATCCAGCTTTCCGAGAAAAATCTGAGCACCGAACAGATAGACACCTTACTTGACCATCCTCAAATGAACAGTAGTGTTGCCGATCTTTTATTTAAAAATTCTGAATACAGCGGAACCATTAAAGCATGGAGCTGGTTAACTAAAGAGCAACTGCTGAGTACCCTTGATAATGCCAGCAACTATGACAGTCTGGCACTAGCCCTGACCCACGGTGGGCTAATCTCTCAGTCGACACAAATGAAATGGTTAGAAAATAAACGGGAGGAACACAAAGAGTCAATTAAGTTACATTTAGCATCAAACAGCATTGAAAATAAATTCCTCTGTATTCTGGAAGAGTTAAAATTAAAATCCCTCGAGCATGCCATCAAAGCGACGAGCAACCCCAAATACGACCAGCCTGCTCGAATTGCCTTCGAACTCTATCAGACCTTACGTGGGGAAGTTAAAACCTTATTAACGAACCCCAAAGACAATGCCTTTGTATTTAAAAACAATTGCATGGACGCCATGAACAAGGCAAAACCGGTTTTGCAGGAGCATCGTGGATACAAACAAATATTTCTCGATATTATCAACGTCGTATTCGCCGTAACGGCACTGTTTAGAAATGGTAGCTGGAGGCTATTCGAAGCACGTACTTCCAGTATGAATACCGTAAACAAAGTTCTGGGAGCTATGGATAAATTAGTTGAAGAGAGTACTAATAATCCTGTTCCTCCTGCTCATTAAGAACATCGCAAGAAGGCGATGGAACTCCTGTCTCTACTAACTAAATGGAGTAGATTCGCTTTCACGATACATGGATACCCCGCCCCTGATCCACTTCCCCACTCTGTCCATGGTCGATAGGGAAAAATAGTGTTTTTTTATATTATTTAAATTGAATTGCTGTGGGGATGTGTCCTTAAATTTGCACTCTGAATTACACTTCCCTATAATGCAAAATCCAGTCAAACCGGGCTTTTTAACCGATTAAATGAGTTAGGTTAATCTAACGAATAACCTTCACGGAGATAGAATGGTTTTTTCTTCTTTAGCATTTCTTTTTTTATTTCTCCCAAGTCTTAACTTAACCTATTTAATTTGTTTAAAACGAATAAAGTGGCAAAATTTTATTTTAATGGTGTTCAGCCTCTCTTTTTATTATTGGGGTGAAAAAGATCATATTTTCATTATGCTTGGATGTATTTTTGTCAATTATCTCTGCGGTATTTTTATAGAGGAAAGCAAAAGCCCACGACAACGTACAATGTATCTCATCACCTCCATTACTGCCTCTTTAGCCCTTTTAATCTATTTCAAATATTTTAATTTTTTCCTCAACACGATGAGTGATGCATTTAATTTGAACCTCTCGGGCTTTAAACGCATTGCCTTACCTTTAGGGATCAGCTTTTATACCTTCCATGCCTTGAGTTATGTCATTGATGTGTATTGGAAGAAAGTAAACGCCGAACGTAATTTCGTCACCTTCGTCTGTTATGTTTCATTTTTTCCCCAATTGGTAGCAGGCCCTATTGTTCGCTATATCGACATCAAGCACTCATTCTATTATCGTTATATAACCCGGGCTGGTGTGCGAAACGGTATTTTGCGATTTTGTTTTGGCCTGGCCAAAAAAGTATTAATTGCCAATGAAGTAGCCAAACTGGCTGACTATGTTTTTTATCTTCCTCCAGGTGATTTGACTTTTGCCACAGCCTGGCTTGGCGCCATAGCCTATGCACTGCAAATCTATTTTGATTTCTCGGGCTACTCGGATATGGCCATCGGACTTGGGTTAATGTTCGGCTTTAAATACAAAGAAAATTTCAATTTCCCTTACGGTTCATTATCAATACAGGAATTCTGGAGAAAATGGCACATTTCTTTGTCCAGCTGGTTTAGAGACTACATCTACATCCCTTTAGGGGGAAGTTACAAATCCGATATACGAACCAAACTCAATTTAATCATCATCTTCACTTTATGCGGTTTATGGCACGGTGCCAATTATACCTTTGTACTATGGGGGTTATATCACGGTGTATTCCTGATTCTGGAGCGCACTGGATTTGGCAAGTTTATGACCAAACTGCCCCATGTCATTCGCCATGCTTATGTTCTCTTTGTTGTGACGATTGGATGGGTATTCTTTAGGGAAGAACACCTCGATTCAGCATTGAGTTTTATCAAAACCATGCTCATTCCCGGTGATTTAAATGTATCGGGGCTATCCAACTGTGTGAACATACTGACCGTATGTGCAATGAGTATGGGAACTATTCTGGCACTGGGCGCTAATCGCTCCATAAAGGATTACCTGATAACTCATCGAGATAGAACACAGATTATCGCCTACAAACAGTTGAGCAGTATCCTCGGTTTATCGGTATTACTGATCTCAATCCTGTTCTTAAGTACCAATTCATATAACCCATTTCTTTATTTCAGGTTTTGATCATGAACGTGTTGAGCAGATATTCCGACCGATTTTTAATTATTGCTTTTATTCTCATTATATCCATACCCGGTATTGGGCTATTTTTTGAAAAACAGGCTGATGAAATCAGGGTGTTGTTTAATCGTGATCCCTACCCCCTCCCCCCTTTTAATATAACTAAACTGGGACGAACCGATTTTAAAGGAATTGAAAACTGGTTTATCGATCGCGCTTTACTCATTACGACCCTAAGCAAGATTACAAGTAACATTGTGTATAAACTGGGTACCAGTATCAAGCCTGGCCAGGCTTTATTGGGTAAAGACGATTGGCTGTTTTTAGGCAACGATTTTTCTGCAACCATCGATCAATACACCGGAAAAAATCAGCCAACTGAAGAAGAAATTTATACCCAATTGTCCATTTTAAAGCACATGAGCAAAATAGCCAGTCAATACTCAGTGCCTTTTCTGGTCGCACTTGCTCCCGACAAGCACGAGATTTACCCAGAATATTTACCTGATAACATCCAAAAAGGAAGGAACAAAAACCGACTTGAGCTTTTAGAAGAAGGGATGAAGGCCAATGGAATCGATTTTGTCAGTTTAAAACAAAAGGAATTAGCAGCAAAAAATACCCTTGGCAAACAATACGGTGATTTATACCTAAAAGGAGACAGTCATTGGAATTATCTGGGCGCTTATGTTGCCTATCAAGCCATATCAGAACAAATGCAGCTAAAGGGAATTAAGATTAATCCCATTAGTTTTAAATTTATTCCTCAACAAACGACCTCCTCCGATCTGACCAATTTTCTCCAACTGACTCATATTAAATCCAATAATCCCCTTCCTGATACCTCTTCGCTTAAAATCGATTTAACAGGAAAAGAATTTAACGGGTCTGAAGTCAAAATAGAGCCGCTGGCAGGCAGCCCCAATATCCTGAATGCTCCTTATCAGATAATTAATAAAGCACTCGACACGAAACAGACCTGCCTGTTAATCGGAGACAGTTTTTCTGAAGCACTGGGATTTTATTTTCATAACGATTTTTATAATACAATAAGAATTCATCCAGGAAACAAAACATGGAGTTTAGCAACTCTTATCGAAATGTATCATCCAGATGTTATTGTCTATGAAAAAGTACAACGAGATTTAATCTTCCCAATGCCGAATTTTCAATTATATTCCGAGCCAGTTCAACTCAGTGTACCTGAAAATACAGCAGACGCTCAGGGTGAACTGGAACAATTCAATATATCATCAGACCGAATTACTACCTATGGTTGGGCGTATTTACCCAATCAGGATGCAGGTCTTAATGAAGTATATTTAAAATTCACCGATGGGAAACAGAGCTATTTTTTTAGTATGACCAAACTCCAGAGACAGAGTGTTAATCTTGCATTTAAACATGATGGCATGCATCTCAATATGGCGGGCTTTTCTGGAACAATTCTACGTAAAGACTTACCCAATGGTACCTATCAAGTATCCCTGGTCGTTGTAAACGATGCCCTTATTGGTGAAAAGAAATACTCACAAAACTATACGTTAAGCTAGGGGCTGTTGACATTTCATTATGTTCAAGCCTACTTTCCGCGACTTGTTCGCGGAATCGATAGAGCATGCGCAAAACAAGAATATATTGCGCCTATAAAGATTAGATTGGATCCCGCGAACAAGTCGCAGGACGTCGAAACTTGAATTGTCAACAGAACCTAGACTTCTGGC
The DNA here is from genome assembly GCF_003990085.1 of Legionella sp. km535. NCBI lineage: Bacteria > Pseudomonadati > Pseudomonadota > Gammaproteobacteria > Legionellales > Legionellaceae > Legionella > Legionella sp. km535. The sequence goes on from NZ_RZGU01000005.1 coordinate 45,727, forward strand.
ATGTGACGTCTCAATAGCCTAGGGAAAATCATTCCGAACGCAGTCAGGAATTTCTTGAAGGTGATGTTGTACCAGCATTTCGAGATCCTTCTCTGCTTTCAAAATGACGAAATCCGAGGATTTATTAAGAGGTCACCCTGATATTGGATAATATAATGAATCGAAAAGCCTTACTGGTTGTTATTGCTTTGGTGTTTCTCGAATGGCTGGATTTCAGTTTGTACCTTTATCTGGCCAAGTCGGTGTTTGCCAAACTGTTTTTTCCTCCATCAGAATACAGCTTGATGCTTTCATTTGCCTTATTTGCTACAGCCTTTCTTGCCAGACCTTTAGGCGGCTGGTTGTTCGGCCGCTCTGCGGATGGCTTTGGTCGGCGAACACCACTCATTTTTTCTGCGGCTTTAATGGGCATGGCAACTATAGGCATAGCCCTGCTTCCCGGCTATGAAGTTATTGGTATCAGTGCCACCTGGGGATTACTCCTTTTAAGAATTGCTCAAGGTCTCGCTCTTGGCGGAGAAATTAACAATTCAGCCATGTTCCTTGTTGAACACCAATCCAATAAACCTCTGATTGCCGGCAGTTTTGTCGCCGCCAGTGGTGCTGCTGGTATGTTTCTGGGTGGAGCAACCGCTGCATTGGTTCAATCAAATCCTGATACAGGGTTGTGGCGCATTATATTTGTTCTCGTTGGGCTGATTTCACTTTGGGTTTGCGGCTTACGAAAAAAACTCACAGAATCTCCCGAATTTGTTGCCGACAGATCACCGATAAGCCAAATAATCCGTGAAGAGTGGCCAGGCATTATTAATATTACTATTATGGGAGCTTTTGTAAGCGTTACAGTATATCTATGTAATGCATTCTGGGTCTCTTACGCCACCGATCAGGGTTTGGGCTCTCCAGTTGCCTGTGCCTGGGCTGGATCCATGGCGCAACTTATGTCTGCTTTGTTGGCATTACCAATTGCTCGATATACTCCTCCGTCCAAAGTGTTATGGTTATTACGAAACAGTATGATTGCAGCATTTTTCGGCGCCCCAGTGTTATTTTGGTTTACCGCCCAGGATTCTGTTGCAGGAGTAATGCTCGGCCTTGTTTTGTATATACTGGCCAATGGTTTTCTGTGCTCCGCCCTCTATTATTTTTTATACCTCCAGCTACCTGCTCAATACCGCTGTCGAGGTGTATCCACTGTTTGGGCAATTTCCGCAAGCCTTGGAGCAATCAGTTTACCGGTAGCTGAACAGGCTCATCTCCATGACATGACCTGGATCGCTCCTGTGTGGGTCAGCTTTATTGCTCTGATGAGTTATTTATTTTTATCCCGTGGCCGATTAAACCAGCAAGACAGAGTGCCTTACCTGAAGAGATAACTACGTTACTGGATGTTGCATTGATGAAAACCATACTTTATGTCACTCTTAATGGAGCAGCGCATTAGAAGGAGCAGGTTATGTTGCATATTGCCATTATTGGATGCGGGATTGCTGGTCCTGCTGCTGCTTTGTTTTTAAAGAAATTAAATGCTGACGTTACTGTATTTGATAAAGTCGACAATTTAAAACCTGTTGGTGCTGGATTCTTATTGCAACCAGCAGGCCTGGATGTGTTGAACCAATTAGGAATTGTGCGTTCACTGATTTCCAGAGGCGCCCCCATTTCAGGTTTGCATGGAAAGAATCATAAAAATAAAGTGGTTCTGGATTTACATTATGCAGATTTGGTGCCTCACCATAGTGGTTTGGGCATCCATAGAGCTGTCCTCTATGAAGAATTATTTAAAAAGATGACCGAGCTGAACATCAAAATAATCAATCCTTGCGAAATTACTGGTATAAAACAGAGCGAAGAATGTGTTCATCTGAGGGATAATCAAGGAAACCATCATGGCCCTTATGATTGTGTGGTCATTGCAGACGGAGCACGCTCCCAATTGCGGTACAGCATGAATTGCAAAATCAAAGTTACACCTTACGAATGGGGTGCACTCTGGGCAATTTGTCAGGATACGGAACAGACCTTCAATACGATTCTGGAACAGGTTTATAAACATACTGAAATTATGGCCGGTATTTTACCTATGGGGTATAAGGACAAGAACCTCATGGTCAGTTTTTTCTGGAGTTTACATCAAACCAGACTGGAACAATGGAAGAATACCCCTTTCCCTGCATGGAAAAATCAGATCCTGAATGTTTGGCCTAAACTGAAACCCTTATTGGATCATCTGGATTCACATGATCAATTTGCCTATGCATCCTATGCCGATGTGAGCATGCACCCATGGCATGACAACCGGGTTGTAATTATTGGAGATGCCGCTCATGGCATGAGTCCTCAATTAGGTCAAGGTGCTAATCTGGGATTGATTGATGCCAGAATCCTTTTTGAATGTTTACGCCAACAGCCCGTCCAAAAAGGCTTGGCTCTTTATACTGAAAAAAGAGCTTCACAGCTTCATTATTATCAAACCGCAAGCCGTTTTGTTACTCCTTGGTTCCAATCCTCAAATCGGGTTATGGGCATTTTAAGAGACGCATTGCATGGTGCTTTTTGCAAAACACCGATAATAAAACAGCAGATGCTTCTCACCCTGGCCTGCATGAAAACAGGCTATTTTAAATCCATTCCCCTGGATCAATATCAACCCCTGTTTAGGCCAATAAATGAATAAAATACTGGTTATTTACACCTATTACATCGTCTGGTTTGGCTCACTTATCCTGGCAGCGAATCATTTTGCCTGGCTTCCTCTTCTCTTGTCACTATCCATCAGCGCGATTCAACTCTATTTTTGGTGTGATTTATCCAAAGTAAAAAACTGGAAACTGTTTATGTTCTACCTATCCAGTTTAGGTTTTCTGTGCGACAGTCTATTTGCTGCAACCTCATTCATTTATTTTCAGCCCAATCCCTTTCAACCTTATCTTGCACCTCCGTGGATGTTAGGCTTTTGGATCAATTTCAGTGTGTTGTGCATTTGCCTGGTAGATCTTCTCAATCGGATACGCCGTCTTCTCTGGCTTATAGCATTAATTGGATTTCCAGCAGCCTATCTGGGCGGAGTAGGATTTCACGTGGCTGTATTTCAAGCAGGTACGATCAGCTCCATTATTCTTGGTATAATATGGATGGTTCTTTTTCCCTTTTTATGTCATAAATTATTATTTAAACCGATTCACTCATTGATTAAGGATTAAATCATGACCGCTCTTAAATGCCTCATTCCCACAATGCTCTTATTCTGCCTGCTGGATTTTCTCTGGATTGGATGGATTGGGAAATCAATTTATTTTAATCAGCTTGGCCCGTTTTTAAATATTGAAGGAAATCAATTAAACGCAAATTTGCCTGCTGCTTTTGTAGTTTATATCCTGTTTGCGCTGATGATTTGGTGGATTGTGCTTCCTTTGGCAGACAATCAAGTAGCGAGCAGTTTTTTCTATGGTGCATTTTTAGGGCTGATAGTCTACGGAATTTATGACATGACCAATCTGTCGGTACTTAAAAATTGGCCTGTTTCTGTTTCAATAATTGATTGGTGCTGGGGAATCATACTGTGCAGCATCACCAGTGGATTTTGCAGTTGGATTAAAGGCTATCTGGCTTAACTCTTAGTAAACACCAGGTTGGCAAACCACCTTGGGGCTTGCCAACCTGGTAAACGGATTAAAGCCCCAACCAGCGGATGAACCGATTAGTAGCTTTTAAATTAATGAATGGCCTGGTTTCCGTGTTCACTGTATAACTCTTTATTGCATCATCAATAGTACTTGATGTAGCCGAGTTTGAACGCACCTCTTTAATTTTTCCCATATTGAGAATTTTCATTTGCGTTTCATAATACCCATGCACCATAATAATGACGGGTATTACGAAATTAATCGAATCTAACCCCCCTCTATCATTTTGTACCACCAGTTTATTAAATTCTTTGCTACTTAAAGCGATGTACTCTTGATTATTAATTTGACGGCGCAACATCCTTCCTAATGGTGCCTGGGTATGAAATACCCGTTCATAAGCATCAGCCGACATCACGACAATAGGTTCTTCCTCCTCTCGTCGATCATTTTTATTCAGATCAGCAAATAAAACAGGTTCTCTAAGATCCACATCATTGGGTGGTGAGTCCGGCTTGGCCATCAGTACAGTTGAATTAACTGGTTGAGGAGGGGCATCGCAGGTTAAAAATTTGGATTTTCCAAACCATTCATCACTGGGATAATAAATGACCATGAGTGAATTGTCTTTTATGGTATTAATAATGGGCTTATAAAGATCAGGGGGAAGAGCAGGACATCCCCAACTGCGTCCAGGTCTCCCGTACCGTTTGATAAAATTCTCCTCTACATACCAACCCCCATGCATCACGACCGACCGATTATAGGCATTGTCATTAAAACTTTTATCAAGACCAGCCAATCTTAAAGAAAGCCCCTCTCGGCCATAATAAGCCTGATCGGTTTTATAGACCCCAATGCTGCTGGCTTTGCTGTCGTATTTATTTGAAAAATAGTTGGTTAATAAAGTGCCTGATCTGATGCCATGAGACACATAGGTATGAAACAGTAATTTCTTTTCTTGTAAATCAAATACCCATAATCTTTTTTCGTTTGATGGTAAGGAATAATCAATAATGGTCAAAATGTTATTGCGTTGGACATTATAAGTTGTCGCACATTTGATCGTTGTCAGAACTTTATTGATGACCGGTGCATGTAAGGTATTCCCCTCCTTTTGAAGCATGTCCTTTATCTCGTTTAATTGATAATTATAGGATGGGATCAGGCTTTGAACATTCTCATTCATAGCGAGTTGTTTTTCTAGTACAGGTAAGGGAAGTAAAGCGAAATCAGATGATGTTACTGCTAATAGCAATAGCAGAATATTTATCATAGCATTTCCTTGATTGTATTAATCTTAAATTATTATTATTCCTATATTTATTAATATAGATCACAAACAATCAGTGTGCATAAAATTTAATTTAAGAATAATTAATTTAATCAAGATGCCTGAATGTGCGCACTTTTGCGCGCTAGTATTTGAACCCACCCTAAACCTTTCCCCCACGCTACGCGTGGGGGAAAGGAAATGTGAGCGAAAGGAGCTCATGTTCTCCGAACATAAGTGCCTTTTCGCGAGGATAACTTATACAAAGCAATGCTCTTTCAGGAACAAATCAAGAAACATTGAGAAACAGGTGAAGAAGAATCAACATACCCTATCATTATTGGGGCTTTTTGGTAGCCTTGGCTTCATCCTCATCAGACCTGTCACAGAATAAAAGGGTTGTTGAATTCAATGCGCTCGCACAAGCGCTCAAAGCATTCAATGTCCATGAGGCATTAGTACATCCAGAAGTCACTCCAGCATAAATAGCTCCCAATCTGAATAAGTTACCTCCAACACCCAGCAACTTCGCCCCAAACCCGGTTGTCTCATTCAGACAATAAGTGCTGAATGCATGAGTGCATAGGGCCAGTCCAAGATCAGCAACCTTTCCTTGAGGATCTGTAATCAAAGAATAAGCAGCTACAGAAATAACTGCTGCATTGTACAATTGCATACCTTGTGTCCAGGATATGCCTTTATCAAAAAAACCAAACATAATACAGTACCTCTCAGGATTAAAATGTCGAAATTTTATCCATTAAGCCTCTAATAAATCAAGCATTTTCCAAAGTTACACTACTTTACCCATTAAAAAGGATACGGATAGGAAACTTTAAGGAAAATATGGATTATATTGTACCAGCAAGAAATTTACCCATCTGTCCATTTTCTGTAAAAACAGGATCAACCAAATCAAGGAGTCATCACTATAGATGAACAAGTTTCAGGATTCGTGCCTGTCGATTCGGACAATAGAGCTCCGGTATTCAGCACAGTAGAAGCAACTCCCAGTGCATCTAGCAATGGAGATGTTTGCGTCGATTCGGAAGTCATTCGGGCATAGGATGCCCCCATGCTGAAAAGATTCACGCCTAAAGTCAGGAATTCATTCAGAGCACTGGCATGTTCTCTAAGGGTTAAAAAATTAAGGGCGTGAACCGCTATATCCAAGCCTTCTACCGAGGCCTTCGCATCAGGATCTGTTAACAATTTATAAGTTGCTGTGCTTAACAACAACACATTAACTATCTGTAATCCCTTCTTCCATTGACTGGCTTGATTAAACATTCCAAACATATGCCCCTTCCTTATTTGATCACTTCTGATGGGTTACCTTAGTGAATATACCCGTATTAAATCAAGCAAATTTTGCATTGACTCCTATACTTCGCGATCAAACGACCTCTAAAAGTATCGAATTAGGCGCAATATGTTATAATTTAAAACATTGCCACTTAAATCATCGAATAAGATTACCCCGAGGTTGATATGCCATTACAAGTTAAAATTATTGATTCAGTCAATAAATTTCTAAGCAGAAATGATGCTCACATGAAACTGAATAAAGGTGGCGTTTGTGGTGGTTTAGCAAGCTTATACGTACGATACACTCTTGAAGGTAAAAAAAACGAATTTTTCGAATTATCAAAACGATTAGCCTGCCTCCCCGAAGATTATCAAATGGGACACAATAATGCGATTGATCAATTTATCAGAGAGATTGAAATTGAATTTAATCGATTTAAGTATACTAAAGGTCAGTATTATCAAGGAGATATGGAACATAGCGTTTTAATCAACGGTAAACCCATTAAAAAGGAATTCAGCATCGGCTTGGTTGAAAGCGCGACCAATTGGTCCAATCTTCTTGAACAAATCCGTAACGAAGGCAGAGCGTGTTATATCCGCTCTCACAACCACGCCATAGCCCTCTCCTTTATTAATGATCAATTTGAAATCTATGATCCTAATTACGATGAAGATAACGAGGAACATCCTAATCCCCAGTCAACCAATACCCGGCGATTTAACGCAGCAGATGAGGCAATAGATGAGTTATCCCGGCAGTTTGGCTATCCGGATAACAGTAATGTAGGATTAGGCATAATCGTCTATGCGAATCCTAATGACACATCCCAGGCTACCTACCCCGATAAAAAGCAAGTGTTGCTTAAGTCGCTTCATAGCCAACCGGACTACCAAAGAACAATTGCCCCAAAAGACAAAGACTGGAACTACAACAGCTTGTTCTTTGCTACTAACATCAATGACAGACAAACTATTGAATATCATGTGCAACAAGATGAAATTGCAATAAAAGACTGCGCCTATCTCATGCTGATGGACAGCAATAATGAACTTGTTTATCAGATCTATACCAATAAATCCAACAAAGAAAACAAACAGGCATTAATCTATTACGCACTTTGGTCAGGTACTATTGGACTGTTTCAACGTATGGTTGAAGACTACCAAAAAAACCATGTAGTGACGGCTGTTGAAAAAACAGCATTTAAATTTTTGATACAAAATGACTTTAGCTTGCTAAGAGCAGCTCGGTCAAGAAATCCAGTCTGTATCATGGAAGTACTAAAGCTATACAAAAATTATGACATTCCATTAAACTCAATTTCTGAGCCTCTCTTAACAAAAATAATCATCCAACTCACCAAAAATGGAAATGCAGAACTATTAAAAGCCGTTACTCAAGAAATCCCGGTTCTGCCCGAATCCGTTATCACCTCAGGAATTCGAACTGCTGCAAAGCACGATAAGCGTGGCGCATTAACGTTTTGGCTTGGGGTTCGCGAACAATATCCGATGGTTGACAACAATGCTCTAATCAATAAAAAACTGATTAGCAAAACCTCGCTCTTAAATTTCCAACAATTAATTCAGGCCGGTTTTACAGTCTTACCGTCTCTTTATTCTGAAACGTTAAAAAGAAACCGCCACGAGTTTTTTGAATTGAGTGTTGCCAGTAATCCGTCATCAGAATGGAACGGATTCATCGCATCATTAAAGAGTAACTCACTGGAAGAACCTGTCGATTTGTTAAGTCAAAATCAATCATTATCTGTCCTGCACGTATTAATTAGCTACAAAAAGAATGCATTAATTAAACGAAACTGGCCCGATTCAATTTCCGCCAATGCAGGTAACGAGGCGCTTCAATTTGCCTGCGCATGCGGTAATAAGGAGATGGTTGAATGTCTGACCCGGAAACAATTTAAGGTATCCACTGAATTTCAAATAGAACAAATCAAAGATGCTTTAAAATTAAATGATCATCAACGTCTGGAAGCCATACTGTCTAGTTCTGTTGATTTTTACCAATTTTTTACTCAAACTAACAAACCATTAATTAAAGAATTAATTCAATCAGGTTTCAGTGATTTTATCATCCGATCATGGAATAATTACCAGCATGACGTCCCAAAACACCGTATATTAACAGCAGATCATCTGCTACTGGATGATTTATTATGGATTGCCGTAACCAATAATAATAAACATTTGTACGAACACATTACCAAAGAGTCCCCAGATCTGGCATTAAAGACCATAAAGATAATTATAGACAGTAATAACTCTGATTTTTATCCCTATGCAATCAAGCTGGCTCAAGCACTTCCAAACTCGACCCAATCATTTTCTTCTTCCCTTTTGTATCAATTCATTCGCAATGAAATGAGTGAATACGATCAACGATTGTTTGAACGTACTACAAAAGATGATGAGTTTGCCGATAGACAATACCGTGCCGAATTAAGAATACTCATCCAACCCTTATGTAACATACTGATTTATGCCATTGAAAATCACTATTTTTCCTTTGCCGAAGAATTAAATTCACAGGTTTATTTGTCATTAAATGAAGCCTATGATTTATTTGTTTCAGCCCATCAAAATAAAAATTATAAATCCATTGAATTTCTCCTGGACCATTATCCCAACTTATCAGCAGATAAACAGGTTTATTTAAGACTGGCCGAATCAAAAGAATTTGATTTATTGGCATTATTATTAAAACGCAATCGACTGATGGATCACACAATTTATATCAGCCTGCTAAAAGCAGCGGTAAGGTCACACCATGAACCAGTAATCCAAATCCTTTCCCCATATATCAATTCTGCATACAAAATCGAAGGCTCTCCTCTGTATGAGGCGATTCATGAAAAAAATGAGGAAGGCTATTTGCTCTTGATCAAATACGACGCGGAAATTCCGCCTCGTCAATTGTTTTCACTTGCCATAAAACAAACAAATAACCGCTTGCTGGATGCAGCTTTTCAAAAAGCTAAATTTGAACAATTTTTTAAATCCCATTCTAATGAACTTTTGCGTCTACTGTTTCTCGATGGAACCCCCGAAGCTGTTTTATACTTTTATAAAAAAATGAAACTGGGCCATGAGCAAGATAAAATGAACGATTATTTTGCCGCCTTCATCAATTTTGCCATTACAAACAATGATCTCGTTCTGTTTAGACAGTTGCAGAAAATGGAGCAATTCACCACACACACGAAAGAGTTGTTCAAACAAGCCTGTCTGGCTCAAGCTCCAGATATAGTGAACGAATTATTAAAATCCCCTATTGAATTTGAAAAGAAGCAAGAGCTTTATGAACTACTTGATCATCTGTTTGGTATGAACACAAAAGAATCTCCAAACACAGCGCATACTGCCTACGATTTAATTTATAAACGAGCACTCAATCGCCTGTATGAATTTGTCATTCAAAATAAATACCGTCCCTTTGCCAGCCTGTTTCACTCCATCAATGAGATGACCGATGATCCAGGATTATCCAGGCCTATGAAAAATCATCTGATTTTCAGAGCGTTGGAAGAGAATGATCAAATCATTCTTGGTGCATTATTGGAACAAATCCAAAGTAAGTCTGAAAATCGTTTGCAAAACGAGCTTGAAGTAGATGAGAACATCATTTCTCTTTTTAATGCAAATCTCAATAAACCCTTAATTATCAGCGTCCTTCTGGACCACTATAAAATCGACCACGTTCTTGCTAAAGCAATCGAAATGAAGATGTGGCCATTCATTGCTCATTTTCTTAAAGGGCGTTCTGCTGATGAATTAAGCCCGAACTTAATAACATCGCTTAAGACTCATGGCAATCAACTGGTGCAAGTTCTCCAATCTGAAGCAAAACAAGCGCTTCCCAACGATCCACGCCATGAACTGAATGCTCTTCTTGGCTCGACAGGCAATTTGGCCTTAAATGTTATTCTGAAAGAACAAAAAAAAGCGATACAAGAAGCCATCATGAATGTACAAAATATGATGGAAGAAAACCATATCGATCTGAAAAGCCATTATTATCGCTTTGATTTGTATTACGATATCAAAAATACCAAAACGGCGATAGACACTCTGATCCCTCGAATTGAACAATTTTTTGAACGCAATAAAGAACACTCTCCAAGCGAACTGATATCAAATGAATTGAATCGCAATCAAATTCGCGAATTCAAAGCACTTCTGGAAACCAATAAATTAGTACCCGCATATTTTGATGAACAGTATGAATTGGAAAGTGCTTTTGATGCTCTGAATGCCTTTGATAAAAAATTCCAGGAACATCAAAAACAAACAGAACAGGAAGAATTGCAACGACAACAAAAAGACTTGGATGCCCAACAGCACAGACAACTGAAAATGGAAGCGCAGCAACAGCGCCAGAAAGAGCTAGAGGCACAAGAACAACGAAAACAAAAACTGGAAGCACAAATACAGCGTCAAAAGGAAATCGAGACAGCCAGGCAACCAAAAGAACAGGAAGAACTCCAAGACCAAAAGGTATTGAACACACAGCAAAAAAACACAACATCACAACAGGCATCAGGCAACGCATCCGTGCCAGATAAAGACAAATCAGATGCTGATCAATTAAATCCATTTTCAGGATTGATACAGACTATAGAAGAATATGCCCAAAAAAGGAAAGATGAGTACTTCACTCATCACTGGATCCCATTATTCCAATACACTAGAAAGGATAAACTGGATGCTGTACAGCACTTTATTAATGCGTTGAACAATCCGGCATCAATGATTAATCATCATGATAAAGCCGTATTGAATGACGGACGCTTAAACAAGACCATCAAAAACTATCTTGCAGAACATGAGCTTGCTATTCAATCGTATTTCAAGGCTGATAAACCAATCAAAACAGTGAATCAATTAATCAATGCCCTCAATAAGCAAAATCCGGTGGACAAACTAATACACCAATTGGAGCAGTACAACAAGCAGCGTGCAAAACAACCCGAGATCCATCATTTATCCCTGTTTCCGCAATACACCAGAACAGAGAAATGCACTGCAGCCACTCACTTGATGAATCTTTTGCAAGGTGGAAAGAATGCCTTAACCACAAAAGAGTTAGGAGCCTTAAATCAAGGCAGTTTGGGCGGGTTAATTTCTAAATTCATTGCTGAATTTCAAGCCCCCTTAAAAGAAGCGATGAATGTTCGACAAATGAATAATCTCAAAGATTTAATCAATGCCTGCGAACAGAAGCAAACACAATTATCCTTAAAAAATAACTGAGGGCTGTCATTTCCGGGTTTGTGGAGTTAAATTAATCGATGTCCAATTTTTAAGTAACTCCCCATCACTCCATCCCGAACCCGAGCGTCACGCGATGGTATAGATTCCGCGGTCATAGCCGCGGAAATTCGAAGCATTACCGTCGCTTAAAACTCAACCGAATTCCCGCGGCATTGACCGCGGGATCCACTGGGCTTAGTAAATGTTCTACTGAAGAGACAGCGCAGTTAAGTAGCCTGTTTGCAAGCAAACAGGATTTTATGCACCAATTATAAGCTTCGATTTAGACGCTTGAGAAACCATGATCCTGATTGCGAGCAACTGTCTCTTGGTCACAAATATGAAATCTTGGAGTAAAGTCAGATTTGCGTGCAAACAGGCTACAAACCTGCAGTCATAGCCGCGGGAATTCGATTTATCTCAAGCGCAGCAAGAATTAAGGCTGATGTGGTGAGGAGTTAATTTTACACAAACACCATTCTTATAGCCGAATCAAAATCACCTAAAATCCACTCAGTACGATTTTCCCTCTTGCCAATCCACTTTCCAGTAAGGCATGGGCTTTTCTCAAATTGGCCGCATTAATCGTCCCCATAGATTCTGCCACGGTAGTTTTTATCTGGCCTTCATCGACCAATTGAGCCATTTTGCTCAATATGTCATGTTGTTTTATCATGTCGGGAGTTTTAAACATTGAACGGGTGTACATCATTTCCCAATGAATGGAAATGCTTTTAAGTTTAAACATTTTAAAATCCAAATGCTGCGGATCATCAATTAAAGCAAATTTACCTTGCGGTTTTAAAACGTCAACCAACGCTTTACCATGCTCATCACTGTGGGTCAGACTAATGACATAATCCACTTCAGGATAATTGATTGCCTGCAATTGAGCCTTCATGTCCTTGCTGTGATCGATGACATGATGAGCGCCATTGCCCAGAATCCATTGAACAGACTCAGGACGCGAAGCAGTCCCTATAACAGTTAAATGAGTTAATTTTCTTGCCAGTTGAACCAATACAGAACCAACCCCTCCTGCAGCACCGGTAATTAATAAACTGCCTGGTTTGGTTGGCGATAGTTCCAGACGGTCAAATAGAAGTTCCCAAGCAGTCAAGCTGGTTAAAGGAAGAGCGGCCGCCTCCTCAAAACTTAACGACTCAGGTTTTTTTGCCGTAATTCGTTCATCAACTAAATGAAATTGACTGTTCGTACCTGGCCTTGTTAAATCCCCTGCATACCATACCTCATCCCCAGGCTTAAATAACGTTACTTCAGGCCCCACTTCAATGACCACACCAGCGGCATCCCAACCCAAAACCTTGGGTTGATCGCCTTGTGGTTGAACATTGCGTCTTATTTTAGTATCGATGGGATTTACCGCGATGGCTTTAACAGCAACCAGAATATCACGCCCTGAAACTTTAGGAGCTGGCAGCTCCAGATCAAGTAAAGCCTGATCATGATCAATGGGCAATGACTTAAAATAACCTATTGCTTTCATAATTCATCCTTAATAAAAATAGCAGCACTTTAAATCACTTGGATCGGCTAAAACTATACCATTATTTCTTCATCAATTTGCAGGAAAACGCGCATCAAGCCCAGAAAGCTCAAAAATTATGAATTCAACATGAAACTATACCGAGCTCATTCGTGTATCTGTTTAATGAACGAAAGGAGCTTTTTATCCTCATCAGTTAACATATTGTCTGAATAATCTGGATTTAGCTCATACCACCATTGCTGATTAAAATAATGCTGCAAATCAGAAGATTTAAAGGGTCTTCCATATTGAGCAAATACGCTGTTACGCAAGAGTCGTAATTGCGATGAAGTCATTTTAGATAACTCATTTACCGGATTTTCAGAATTTAAAATGGGATAAATCATTTTATAACGCACAAAACTTTTAGGAGTAAACAGACACAGCGAAAGATCCTCCTCAGGATGAAATTGAGGCAAATCCCATACATAGTTCCTATTGGCACCAGTACCGCGAATGGTCATGCCAGCGGGTGTCGTCTTGAGATACTCCTTATTGCCGTCAATTTCAGAACATAACCGTGTTGGGGTGTTCGGAATGACTTCCACTCGGGTATGCCCTATGGTTTGGTTATGCCAAAGTGCTCCCGTCTTGAGAACGTAGGCAACCCAGTGATATCCCATTACATCAAAAGTAGCGCCGGTATCATAATCATGGTGGATACGTACCGATGCCAAGGGAGGAAAGACAGTAGTCCATAAATATGCTTCATCATAATACAATCCCTTATCCCTGTTTGGAGCAATTTTTTCTTTATGCGCAGAAACTGTAATGCCATCAACAAGTACCTGAAAATCATAGACCAAAGGTTGTCCTTGCCCCGTTTTCTGCCCTTCAGGCAGAGCAATAGCACTTGATTCTTCATTGTACACTGGAAACGGGAACCCCATCGACACGTTCAATTGTTCATTCAAAGTATTTTGAAAATTAAAATCACAACTGTAATGCCAGGAACCATTCATCTGTGAATTATCCAGGTTCTTTCCAGTGATGATGATGACTTCATTAACCATTTTGATATCCGGTTGCGATATAGGGATAGGTAAAGAACCCTCACCACCAAAAGCGGTATCGTTTGCCACTACTTCTTTGGAAACAAAAAGCAGCATCATTAAAATCAACAGTGCAGAATTTTTGAAGTGTTTAACATTGCTTCCTGCCATGAACTCACCTTGGTACCAAAATAATATACATTATAGTTAATAATTCCTGTTCTGGATTAACTATAAGGAGAAGTCTATACTTCGCTGTATTCCCAACCATATGGAATTGAGCATGATCATTTCACATAACCACAGCATGAACACGAAATTAGCCGAACACCAAAACAGACTAAAAAAAGCAGAGAACCTCAGTCTTCCTCTAAGTGAAGCGCTCAAATTACTTGATGGATTATCTCAATTTGAGCTGGGACGATTTTTATTATCCAATAGAGGCCTTAATGGATATTGGACTGCCTATATCATTCTCTACAGCATGAAAAAAGAATCCATGCACCCCTTGGAACATTGGCTTTTATATAAATCACCAATATGTCTTGCAACTAAAGAACGCTTTAAAATATTTCAGGAACAAATTCAAGCGCATTTACAGGATAACTGGACACTGGCTTCAATTCCCTGCGGATTAATGGACGATCTTCTCAGTCTGGATTATTCAAACAAAACCAACATCAATCTGGTCGGCATCGATTTGGATGAGAGTTCTCTAGAACTTGCTGCACAGAATGCGATCAAACATGATTTTAAAAATATATCTTTTTTAAAAAAAGATGCATGGAGTCTGGACATTGAATCGCAATTTAACTTAATAACCAGCAATGGTCTGAACGTCTATGAACCTTATGATGAACAAGTCACCTTACTTTACAAGCAATTTTATAACGCATTAAAAAATAAAGGGATTTTAATCACCAGTTTCCTTACTCCCCCCCCCAGATTAACCAGCCAATCAACCTGGAACAATATCAACAGTGACGATGCCATCAAACAACAGATTATTTTTAGCGAGATCATACAAGCCAACTGGCAAACCTACAGAACGGAAGAACAAACCCGTGCTCAGTTGAATGAAGTAGGATTTGAAGTCTTGAACGTGATTTACGACAGCAAGGGAATATTCCCCACCGTAATTGCCAGAAAAAATTAATGTAGAGCAACTGTGCCTGCAATTGCGCCAGTAATTAAACCTGCACACTTAAAACAATATTCCTGGCGCCTGCATTCCTTCTGAACTCCATTAAATATATTCCTTGCCAAACACCCAATAATAACCGGTTATCAAGAAAGGGAATACTCAAGGAAGCGCCACAAATTATGGATTTAATATGAGCCGGCATATCATCAGGACCTTCTTCCTTATGTCGGTAATCTCTGTTTTCAGGAACAAGATCACAAAAAAAATGATGCACATCCACTACTACATCCGATGAGGCATTTTCGTTTAAAGCCAAAGCTGCTGAAGTATGTTGAATAAACACATTCAGAATTCCTGAACCCGGGAGTTCAACCTGATTAAGTATTTCGTTGGTGATAAGATGCACTCCATAAGGCTTAGGTGATAATTGAACTAATTTATGAGTGATCACTGAAGCGTACTCCCAATTAAAAGCACCAGAATAATTAGCCTATCTCTACTATACTGTATAGACTAATAAATTAATTATAAGCTGATTTGTGTTGCGCAGGACACTTTATGCCAAGAACATTTTTTGAAAAGCACTCACCGAGTAATCTTAGATCGGAACTATTAGCATTGAATCGTTTGTTTAAAAGCAACAAGTTTATGTCAATTCAAACCATTGAAAGCTTAAATGAATATAAAACTCTTGTATCCTCATATATTCAATCTCCTAATTTTTCCAAGCTCAAGCCCTACATACAAAGAGTTGCAAATAATATTTTAAACAAAATTAATGAACGTATATACGTATTAAACTCCATTGAAGACGATAAGGAACTTTACGATTTATCAGAATGTTACATTCAAATTCCATCTCATAATGCTCTGGCGCAAATGCATCACATGCCTGCTGGTAGTACGGAAGATCAACAGACTCGCCTCATGCACATGAGTCAAATACTGAGCAATTGCCATTCGCTGCCCGTAATCACCAGCGATCACAACAACTTACCCGAATATTGGTCGCAATTATTCAGAGAGATAGGCGCCGGGAATAGTCTCACCGCTTTTCACGCATTAAATCAAATTCCTGCAGACGACATAATTCTCAGCTCCCTGCTTGCCGTGCACCCTAAAGAGTACGTGCAGCAATTAATAGACTATTCCATTCAGGCATTAGAAAATGGGGTGAAAGAAATTAATTCTGATATCGTAATCACTCCAGGGACATTTGAAGTATTGATCACGGATTTGGCAACAACCCTACTGAATCCCTCCAAAATGATTTTTTCCTTTGGTTTACCCACCCATCATGCGTTTCATGATGAAGGCAGTGGTTTTTGTCTTATCAACAAGACAGCCGTACTCATGAAGTATTGGGAAACTGTTCACACAGAACCCTTGCATTACATTATTGTTGGAACGGATGTAAACAGAGATAATGGTTTATGCGACATAGTACGACAAACATCATCTCATATGAATATTTGCCACATTGATGTCTTTGACTCACGAGTGTACCCCGGGCAGAATCATCTCGACATTAATAAAGAATTCAATTTAACCGGCATAGAGGTTGGCGAACAAATAAAATATTGGAAGCATAATAACCTGGATTATTATGCGGTTGATTTGAGCCTTACCTTCCGTAAAAAAATTTCTCTTCATCCAGCGCTTCAGTTTGCTCTCGCCAAGATAAAGGAGCAGATTGCACAGGCTAAAACTCATCATCATCACATTGCGCTATTGTTACCAACAGGCTGGGATTCCCATGAAGACGAAACCGCTCCCTGCGGAAAATGGATTAATGAGCGGATGATGTCACTATCTGATGCAAGCAAAACTCGGTTTAATGATGGGGATTTAACTTATTTTTATGAGCAAATATTCCAGCTATACAACAAAAACAAAGAACTGATTAAAGGCATCTATTGGGGATTGGAAGGAGGTTATGACAGAGCAATGTATGAACGGCAAATCAGTTTATTGGCTCAGATTATCACTGCACATTTACCTCATCAGGCTTCAAGTTCCAGCTCTGCGGGTATGAGTTATTAGATGCTATTGAGAAGTTATCGCAAAGAAAATAACCTTTTGATTTATATTATCATTTTCAAAAATCATGCTTGAAAAGCAATGGTCTGTGATTTATTTTTAACCCTCGCTGCCAAAAAGATACTCTGTTGTAAATCTTATATGCAAGTGATACTCTTTTGCTGATTTTTTTAATAAACAAGTCAGGAGTACAGAACATGATGTTGAAATCCAAATTAGCCGCTTTTGCTGGTGCATTAATTCTCGCAGGATCTGCTTTTGCTGGACAAGAAAGCCTATGCCCCAATATCAATGACATTAAAGCAGAAGGCATTTCTATGGCTGAAGAAATTGGGCTAAATCTTTATATTAGCTATAATATTAGCAACTACAATACTGAATCTACCTGGGGATTTCTGATTGCACCAGTTGAAGCAGATTCTGCTGAAGTAGCTATTGAAGGCGCTAACGAAATTTTAAGCACAATGAGTGCCCCTGGTGTTCCTGAGCAACATGGCGGAGCTGTGATTTGCGATTACGATACAGGTCGTCAGGATGTGTTTGCTGCGGCGATTAATGATAATCAACAAATTACTCCAATGAGACTAAAATACTTTTTCAAAAGAGCCCATTAATAGCCTAATGCCTGATCCCGCAAAACGCGATGCGTTTTGCGGATTTGAAATACTCACCGCATCTAAAACACGTGCTCACCCTCTGAGATGAATTCGTTATCAATCCTTGCTTGCTCCACTTTCCATGTGAATTTTACGAAAAAACCGATGTATTACTGGCGACAACATAATCACAACAATTGCAATAAAAGCCAATCCACTAAATAACGCATAAACTCCAGCAAATAGTTTACCTGATGAAGTAACTAAAGTAGCTGCGGGTCCCATTCCAGAAAGAATCATTGACGCATTTAAAAACGAATCGATCCATGACATTCCTTCAAAAACATGATAACCCAACATACCCGTTCCTAAAGCGGCAATAATAAGGGACATCCCAATAAACCAATTACGAATTAAATGCAGATACATATTGGCTGGCGGAGCCAACCGTCCATTCCGAAATATCTTCATATCCAATCCTGCAGTGAATTAGTTTACCTGAATTCATCACCATTCAATTCACGCCATATCCTTGGCTGTTGCTTCATACTTCAATGCTTTTTCTATAGTAGGGTATTGAAATGTAAATCCTTCATCCAGCAGACGTTTAGGAATGACTTGTTGACCGTGATTAATTAAACAATCACCCATTTCACCAAATAAGAAATGAATAACAAAAGCAGGGGTCATTAACAATAATGGACGATGCAAGGATTTTGCATAAGCTTTGGCGAAGTCCTTTTGCATGCATGGATTAGGAGAGGTAATATTCACTGCACCTGTAATATGAGGATGATTGAGCAAAAATCGATAAGCATTGACGACATCCTTACTGCCTACCCAGGAAATAAATTGCTTTCCATTTCCTATAACACTTCCAAATCCGCTGATAAAACTGGGATATAATTTTCCCAACATTCCTTGCCCTTTCTTTAACACCACGCCGAATCGAGTTGAAGTAACAGCCAGTCCTGCCGCTTCAGCCTCTTCCAAAGCTTGTTGCCAACGTATCCCTACTTCACTTAAAAAATCTTTAGGGTGGGAAAAATCAATAGATGTATCCTCGCTTAATACCGTTTGTTCACCATTCTCCTGCATGCCATAGATTCCAACGGCATTCGCACAGTAAAAATGAGGATTAGCTTTTTGCTTTATAATCCAGCGCACTAAACGCTGTGTAGTTTCGACTCGTGAAGAGATGATTTCTTCTTTTATTTTGGGTGTCCAGCGTGATGCTGAAATATTTAGCCCACTCAAATTAATGACCGCATCAAATTGACTGGCGTCCAATTTATCCAGCTCATCCCAGGCAACGGATACAAATTGTCCTGAAAATACCTGACGCAATAAATCCTTATGTCTGCCCAGAACAGTAAAATGATGCTCCTGAGATAAACCATGAATCAGTTCCTGGCCAATTAATCCTGAAGCTCCAGCTATTAAAATATTCACGATGAACTAAACTCCTTTAGTACAGTTCTAATTGACCAGGGTCTTTAAACAATTAAATTCATAATCCCATGAGGCTATCCGCTACTATCCTTCAGGGCTGTAATACTACGCCAAAATTTTAATGTGACTGCTAATAAACCCTACTATATCTTCAGATAATTATCAAATATTCAGCTAAAGGGAAGGCCTGACTTTATGAGAGCGAATAAATACCTCTTTTCTTAGGTACTTTTCAACTCCTTTCATAAAGAGTTACCCGAATTCACGGGCATAATAAAAAGGGCATTAAATCTGGCCAACAACAGGAACAAGGTAAGCTCCTAAGGGCTGGGGTTATATTTGAATAACAATAACCTTACATAATAGAGCAGGTATTTATTATTTCATCCTCTTCCGATGTCCCCTCCTCAATATGATTTTCCGGAGCAAAAGTGATCATTTTGCTTGTCAAAAGACTGGAAAGGGAATGAATGGACCTGTCCAGTGCTTTTGAACTTCCATAGTGATCGCACTCTATTGACAATCTGGATTCAAGTTTAGCCCCGGGATATGCAATTTGACTTATAGTATAAAACTCAGGTAAAAATGTACTTTTAAACAGTAACTTGTGGTCATCCCAGACCTCAGCTTCCATTGAAAAAAAATGAGAGATGCCCTGAGAAAGATAATATTCTGCAGTCTCCAGATCATGAAGTACAAAACTGAAGCAACTCCGACCATCCTTTTGTCTGACTTGCGGACAGGTAACAACATTAAAGGAATCAAGGTTTATATTGTGTTTCAGAGTATTAATAAATTTAGCCAATACTCTCGAATAATATAAATCTTCACCTGAGGCTGGAACGGCCCCCAGAGAATCAAGCACCTGAATTTCCAACTCATTTTTGTTTAATTGAAGTCTTAACAGCGATAAATGGTAACGATTACTGTATCCAACCACAGCCCAAATAGCGCCTGACTCTTTTAATGTCTGAGAAATATACTCGATTTCTTGCTGCAGGTCGTTCTGATCGGCTAGCAGAAATACGATTATTAAAGACGGGTATAGCTGGGAAAGAAGGAGTCTGACTCCGTTCATAAGCCAAATATGATTGGTATTCTCTGATAACTTACGGCTGAAAATATTCAGTTTTCCCAGATTAGAAACCCGTCTGGACAACATGATCACTTCAATTGCTTGCAGCAGGAGTGTTTTTGTCTTAATGGTCATGTCTTTTAGCTGACAAAGTTCCATTAAGGAGGAATGCAACCAGTATTCTTTCTCATCAACAGATTTAACCAGCCCCTCTCCAATAGCCTGTTCTGCAATTTGTCTAACCGTCTTAAAATCAGATTGTTCATTCAGATGGGTCATTAAAAATTGCAATAAGCGGGAGGTTATCCGATGAATACCTGATTTAGAAAGTACATCGTTATAATGTTTTTTTAAAAATTCGGCCCTTCTGATTTCCTTGTGGAATTTCAAAGTCTGATACAACACACTCATCCCATCAGGGAATAGCGCTTTAATCTCAGGTTGATAATAAAAGGTAAGCCATTCCCATACTTCAATTTTTGTCGAGTCAAGAGCACAGCTGAGTTCTTTTGAGTTCATTGCCACACGTACCGCTTCGGAATAATGTTCCTTAACAATCTTAAGTTTATCCAATTCAGAACGGCGAACAGCTTTTATAACCACAGTGGTCACAGCCTGCTGCAGTGCTTCAGGATTGCTTTCCAAAATACCGCACATAATCAGCATTAGTTCCGCTGAGCATATCTGAAAGGCTTTAAAATTTTGGCTGCAAACCATGGCCTGTACCTGATCTGCTGCAAAATCCAGCAGAAAGCGGCAGATTGCCGGGTGTTCACAAACAACGCAAAAAAACAAATCATAATCTTTGGCAGCCACAACCTGTTTGGCATCCACGAAAGAAAGCATGTACTGCAATAATTCCAGATGACCGTTAGCGGCTGTATTTCGCACTGTATAAAAATTATTGTGCGCCAGCAACATGGGTGCAATTCCTGGATAGGCCCTTAACCATTGTTCAATAAGATCAAACTGATCAGAATATGCTACCCTCTGAAAAATTTTTTGATTTTGGCTGGTCAGTATTTCTGCCGCATCGGAAGGCAGCATTTGTAAATATTCGTCGACCAGTTGAAATTTACGATATCTCGCGGCCTTGAAAATAATGGCATACTGTTCCATACGTAATAAATCAACGATGCTCTCGGGATTTTGCTGCAACCAAAAATGAAGAACTTGACTGGGTAAATACCAACGTTCTTCAAAATATTGATAAGAAAGAAATTGGGGAAGGTGAGCACAAATTTCCCGACATTGATCTGGAAATTCTTTGAAACACCACCGTGTCATCGCCAGAGAAATCCTCGGCATGATGGTTTGGATCGATTCAGAAAATACAGCAGCAAATTCTTCTGGATGGGCGTTTTTTAATTCTTCAGCAGCTTGTATGTTTTCATTGCGCAACAAGACATCAAATAAACTTTCTTTTATATTATTTGATTTAATAGTAAACATAGGGCATCCAAAAAGACACCAATTGTACATTTTATTTTCAAAATGTCAATATTTGTTTAATTAGCTAATGCATCACCATGCTGATTCAATGATTATCCGAATCAATGGTTTCAGTGAGAAAGCTAATGAGGTCAATGTAAGATTTACTTTGACCTCATTGACTCCATTAAACGGAGCTGTCCCCAAAATAAAAAAATTTGCCCGAACATCAAACCCGGACGCTTTTTGACTTTAGCCTATCCGGAAGTTGACATTGACACCGGTCAACATTGCCTGGCCATGATTATCACCGATGCCAGGTTTGTTATCCAGAGAATGCTGTTCTACTACAACTTTACCTAATCCGGTGTAGCGCGCAAATACCCCAATACTGGTATTCTCATACACGTCCATACTCACACCAGCCTCCACATTATATGCAAAAACGTTTTCAGTGTATGAGAAAAATTCAGCATTGTTGCCAAACGCCGGAGAATTGTTAATGGTTGCAAGCGCGCTATTACTGCTTACACCTATTCCGCCTCCTGCATAAAGGCTAAAATCGTGTGCAATATTTAATAAATAGTACAAATCCACCATATATTGCCGGGAATTAATATCAATATTTGCATTAACGTATCCCGTAGGCTCTGACGCATTAAAAACATAATTAGTGACGAACTGGTTAGCACCAAGAATATCGGTGTATTTAAAATCAATCCGAAAAGGAAGGCTCTCAAAATCATGAATTAAAGACAAGCCCCAAAAAGCACTGTTGTGGTCGTAGGTTTTATCACGTACAAGTAATGGGCTAGTGGGGGGGATTAAATAGGCAAGAGCAACCTTTTGTTGTGCGTATCCACCATTTACGCCAATAAAGTTCCCCCCCCTTCGTACCTGATACAACGCAGGGACTTGTTTGCCTGATTTATCCAGATTCATTGCAGGCAAAGAATCCGGCTGCTTACTAATAGCGCTTTTTTGTGTGAATACAAAATACGGTTGGTTGTTTTTCTTCAGTGATGTTACATAACCTTGTAATTTTGTTTGATTATCAAAAGGGCCTGCAATAACAGTGTAATAGCGTTTGTTAGTAACCGTTTTTTCTGAAATAGTAGATCCGGAAATACTTTTCTTTTCAAGTTTATGGATTAATTGTTCGGCCTGATATCTTTTATCATAAGCTCCAAGCTGAACAAAATAGGTGCTTGAAAAAGCGCTTGAAGTTAGCGAAAAAAGTAATACTGCTGATAGGATACGCATATAAATCCCTTTTTATGTAAAAATTTATTTTAAAAACACCTGTTTGGTGACAAAGCTGCATTGCAAAAAAGCAGAGCAAGCCATGATAGTCATTTATTTTAGAACTGACAATATCTAAAAATTCCTTTGATTTCATATGGCTTAATTTTTATGAATATTTAATGTTGCCATGGTTGAATAAATGGGGGCTAAATTCCCGCGGCGATGATCGTGGGATCCAGAGAATAGGAGTTGTAGCCTGTTTGCGAGCAAACAGGATCATGGTTTCTCTAGCTTCTAAAATTTGTGCATAAAACCCTGGTTGCGAGCAACTGTCTCTTGATCACATCTTGTCCACGACCAGCGGATTTGATCGCAGAACCAGGATGGCTGTGCTAAAACATGGGATCCCGCGGTCACAGCCGCGGGAATTCGCATGATATGTGAGAGCATGCTGCATTTCGAAATCCCGCGGCGAAGACCGCGGGATCCATAAAGTAGAACCGGACTGGTTTGTGAAGATGTGTATAAGATTCAGTTGCGAGCAACCAGGTTACTTAAATGTGGCTAAATAAATGTGAACCGAATTGCCGCGGGAATTCGGGTGCGATGGAAACTAATGCCGCGTAGGCCTGGCTTCAAAGAAATACATCTTAAATGGATATTGGGTTCTTACCCCTAAAACAAAGGTATTTAAGTTCATATCGATATTAGTAAAAAAAAACACACAACAAAGTGATCATTTTTTATCAATTTGTGTTACAATTTAGCCCCCAATACAATTTAGGAGCATATTATGGTAGATCGTAGAAATGTAAGTGAAAAATTAATTGGAGCAACTCTATTCCCTACTTTACAGAGCTATCGCAGACCCGCTTTTTTTTCTAGTTATAACTCTGTCAGTGATTTCGGTTTTCGAATTGCATCTATAGCTACCGCACCTGTCTTATTGTCTTTAGCTAGCATTTCTCTGCTCTTGGAAGCAGCCAGCAAGCTATTAAAAGTTTTTTCAAACATTTTAATGTTTCAATTTGCCAAAGCTACAGATAAATTAGTAGATTGTGCTACGTTATCAGTAATGTCTCCCATATTTGTCCTTGCTGCTATTTCAAGCCCATTAGTTAATTTAATTGACTTGATTGGTGGTGCAGTGAACTCTTTGTTTCACTCTTCAAATGCAGATAATTCTGAACTCCAATATGATGTTCAACCTCGATATTAAAAACATTTTTAATTATTGACCACCCCGAACAGTACTTTTTTGAGTCTGATAATGCACAACAATCAGACTCAATGATGTTTTTATTTAACAGCAATTCGAGTTATTTCAGATAACTTATCAAATCAAAAAGATAATACAGCCCCAGTAACCGTAATAGATTCAACACGTACTCGCTTATCCAGAGCACCTTGTTTTCTACCTGAATTAAAAAATAATGTGGTATTATCAATAAGATGATCGAGATCTTCTTTACTGATCGCAGGACGGATTACTCGGAACGACTCCAGGGATTTAACTGTACCAAACTCATTAATAAACTTATCTTTGACGGTTTTAGTTAAGTGAGGATTATTTTGAATTGCAATCACACCATTGTGAACCTCTTTTCTATATTCGGTTTCAAAATTCACTAATTTTTGCTTTAACGCACGAGCACGATCGATCACCACGGCTGTTTCTGATTTAAAAATTGTAAAAAACTGCGCCAGGAAATTGGATAATTTAACCATCCATCCGTCATGCTGCTGAATAAAATCACATAACAGGTTATGGGTTTCTTTAAGTGAAGTCAGATAATAATGTTTTTGTGTTAATGAAAATGAAATTCGCCTATATTCGCCATAAGCTTCAGCTACAGTATGATTTGCAGTCAGAACATGAGTCAGCGTTTCATTTGAAGCATGGGCTATTAATTTTTTTAAATCGGCATCCCCCCTGGATAAGTGCTCTTCATGAACCATAATGTGATTTTGGACCTCAATGGATTGTCGCTTCAAATCAGCTAAATATTCCGTAGCCAGTAATTTCAGTTCCGATTTACACTGAGCATCAAGGGTTGATGGAATTTTTTTGGCTATAGAGTCCTGAAATGAATTAGAGGTAACCAATCGATAGCCAACTGCAAGAAAGCTGGTTACCCAACTCACTCCATACAAGAATTTTGATGATATATTTTGCAAGATTCCGGGAGCGTTTAATTGATTAACTTTTTCAACTAACTGTTTTTTTTTAATCCCTTTGGTGTGTTTCATCAATACCGTAAATGCATCCATTGAGTGATTCATAAGCTCTAAAAAATATTGTCTGCCAGTGACCCTCTGCTCATTCTTCAACAAAGCATTTAATAAGCATTGGATCTTGGTTATGTTCTCAGAAATTTCTTGCCGGGCATCACGTGCCGCAATTAAAGAATTAATCCCGTCACTCAATTCATCCAGACAGGAGTGCAAATTCAAAAATTTTTTAACTTCTCGTTCATCTGCCATAAAAAGGGCTGCGAATCGCTCATTAAAATAATCCTGCAGCGATTTTTTTCCATCACGTGTTTTGGCTTCTTCAATGTCTAATTGTTCCAAAGCCTGTTCAATTTGCCTGATTTTTTCTTCAGTCAATTCAGTAAGACCCTTAACATCCAGAATAATTTTGTCCAGATCGATAACAGCGTTAATTGCAATTTTTTTCCAGTCGCTTAAATTATCAATTCCAGTCTTAAGAAGTTTAAGGGTATAAAAAAAGCAAACAAAAAGTGATCTGAATTGTTTTAATTGAGTCATATCCTCCGTCTTGATTGCTAATAACTTTTGGATGTGTCCTATTAAAATATTTGCGTTATTCACTACATTCTTTCGAGGATTATCATATAGTTCACCCAGGATAGTTCTTAATTCTTTTAACAGATGTATTTCGTCTGATGCTGTATCAGGAAAAAGTTCAATTGATTCTTCTATTACAAATCGGCAAAAAGCCACTGCACCAAATGAACGTCCACCGTAAACGTTCAATTTCAAAAAATGATCCGTCTTATGATGGGCAAGATCTCTTTTTATCGAAGAGAGACTATCTATAGAAGTGAAATAATCTTCTATTATGGCGACAGTATCGATAATTCCTTGTTCGTTACGTGCTTCAGTCCCTCGCCATTGTTCAAAACGTTCCCTTTTAGTCAACATCATCATCCTAAATCCGTTAATTGGTCGTCAATAAATCCTGCTATCGATCAGTCTGATAATTAAGTCATCCTGAACGCAGCACAGGAATTCCAAATCAAGTATCGTGCCTGTTTCAGGATATCACTCACCTCATTTCAATGAGCGTTTCCCGAATGTTTAAGCAGATACCGGTCCAATCCTGCCGAGCCTCAATCGATATTAATTGATTATTTCAAGAATATTAAGTGTATTTTTTAGATTATTAATTATCAAAAGATTCTCAGTGTGAGAAACTAACTGATTAACTGCTGTTATGGGTTTGACTTGAATACAATTCAATAAAGCAGGTGTTGGAGGAGCCATAAAGGCAACGGCATTACCCGACATCATTAACCCGTTGATGAACGATATAATTCTGGAGTAGCGCATCAGCCGATCCCTTATTTCAAATAATTGTTTAATTTTACATCATTAGGATAATTATTCAATCATTTTGATAGTGAATTGCAAAATAACTCCACACTGTGATATAAAAATATTGACAGTATGCTGTATAGTACATTAGGGGCTGTTTACATTTCATTATATTCAAGCCTACTTTCCGCGACTTGTTCGCGGAATCGATAGATCGTGCGTAAAACAAGAATATATTGCGCCTATAAAGAGTGAATTGGATCCCGCGAACAAGTCGCGGGACGTCGAAACTTGAATTGTCAACAGACCCTAGGTTCTACACACTTAAATTTGGATTGGTTTAGTAGAAAGGATGTCTCTATGAATACTCTGTTTGTTGATCCGGATATTGCAAAAGCATCAACCATAGCTTCACAATTTTATACCTCACCGGATTGGTTTGAATTAAGTAAAGAAAAAATATTCAGTAAAACCTGGCAATTCTGCCTTGGTACCGATACGTTGAATGAACAGGGAACACTCGTACCGCATAACTTACTTCCTGATTTTTTGAATGAACCTTTACTCTTTACCAAAGATGAACAAGGTATTACACGCTGCTTAAGTAATATTTGCACGCACAGGGGCAAAATTCTGGTAGATCACCCCTGTACCACGCAAAAAATAAAATGTCCCTATCATGGTCGTCGATTTAATTATCGTGGTGAATTCCTCTATATGCCTGAATTTGAACAAACTAAGGATTTTCCTTCACCTCGCGAACACCTCACCCCAATCCCTTTCAATACGCTGGAACCTTTTATTTTCGCATCTCTGGCTCCAACAGTTCCTTTCAATGAAGTATTTGCTGATATTAAAGAAAGATTGTTCTGGCTTCCTATGGAGCAAATGCGTCTTGATAGAGAGCGCTCCAGGGATTACATGGTTAAAGCACACTGGGCTTTATATTGTGAAAATTATCTGGAAGCCTTACACATCCCGTTTGTCCATCCTGGATTAAGGCAGGTCATTGATTGTACTACCTACACCACTGAGTTGTACCGATACAGTAATTTGCAACTGGCATTAGCTCGTGAAGGAGAAGAATGCTTCGAGTTACCAAGGGAATCTCAAGATTATGGAAGGCGAGTTGCGGCGTATTATTATTGGATATTCCCTAATACCATGCTGAATTTTTATCCATGGGGCTGCTCTGTTAATAACGTTCAACCCATCAGCCCCGAGCTGACTAAAGTGTCTTTTTTGACCTATGTTCTGGATAAAACAAAACTGGGCAAGGGCGCAGGCGGAGCACTGGATCAAGTAGAACTTGAAGATGAGGCAGTTGTAGAATCCGTACAAAAAGGAATCAAATCACGTTATTATGATACGGGGCGATTTTCACCAACAAAAGAACAAGGGACTCACCATTTTCAACGATTGCTTTGTGAATTTCTAAATGAGTTCTGATGTACAACGGTTATCCCCCCACTTTTACCGTATAAAGTACGGATGCAAATAAAGTAAATATTCAATACAATTTGCATAGCTGCCGGAGAATTGTCAATGGCCTGTGATAATAAAGTGAATCAAAATGTTGTATTTAAAATCTGAAGTTGAATTACTGGAAAATTCTTTGGTCAAACATATTCCATGGCTGGTATGGAGAGATGAACAGCTTTTCGATTGCAGGCTTGATAATGTTAACCTGATTCGTCTCCAGGCTCCGCTTGAAGAGGCCCAAAGCATGCCTTGGGACACCACCTGCCCACACCAGGCAGCCAGCAGTATTTTGTGGGGGCATCTTGATGCAACTGACGAAGATTTATGTAATGCTTTAAATCATCACCTGCATCATTCATCATCCTCCTCTTTTTTTTTCGTTTTTTCCGGGCATGTAGATGCAAAAATGATGGCTATTGTATCGACGGGAAGAAGCCGTTTATTTGAAATTTTTATGCAGGGTTTGCCAATCCATATACGAAATTTTGTAAGCGCAAAGTGCTATTATAAATTGCACTTGCTCGCGGTAGAGCTAGGGTATTTTCCTATGTTATTATCGGTTGAAAAATTTATTTCAAGACCTGCTTTAAAATTGATGATTAGTTCGCAGTTGGGTTCAGCTGTAAAATATAAACACCCGCGTATTGTAGAGCATTTTATCTCCATGGTTTCTCCTTCGTTTTTGATAGAATATGCAAAGACTGCGAAGCAAGATGGATCTCTGCATGCCCATTTGATTGAGACGCTTTGCAGTAGTCAATTTGGCATTACGATACTTTTTGAATTATTAAGTTATGATTTCAGAATCCCGATCGTATCCCACAATGCAGATCCAGTTACGGACACAGGATTTTGCCTTTATTATTCCGAGAAAGATGAATTCGGAATAGTAAAGACAATCAAGAATAAGTTTAAGGAAATGGCCAAGGCTCCAGGATTTTTAATCTATCCATATTTTCTAACTTTTCTGAATAAAATAGATGCATTGCTTGACCAGGAGCAAGCAACATTACCCCAGCATCAATTAATGTCCTGGTTTCATGCCGGGTTTTTGCGAATTTATATTAATAAATATCTTTTGAACCATAATGATCTGCGCGTCCAAATAGATGACAAACTGTTCAGCTTTTTCAGGATGCTGATGTTTAGCGATAATTTGGAGACAATCAAGTACCTCCATAAATTGGTAGCAGCATGCAATTGGCATTTCCTTTCACTCCAATTTTCCATGTTCGGATATCCTGGGTTTTATATGCAAACCATGGAACAAAGCAAGGCATCCAGTTTGTATATTCTGGACAAATATATTGAATTTCCCGAGCTTCATACAAGTAACAAAGACAATATGTTTGCCCAGGCTCTTGCAATTGCCGCAAAAACAGTAAGATATTTTTTAATAAATGATTTTGACTTTAATTTCCAGGATGGCAGAGTTTTACTCAAACTTTCCAGAGTAGCTCGAAAAGAAGCTTCCAGACTTGCCTTATCCAGGGATTCGCAGAGCCAGATATCTATAATGGCAACTCCGTTTATAATCAAGGCAGCAGGATTACTTGCAAACAGATTTGGGCACAATCAATTCATCGACAATTTTTTAATCCGCGAGTCCAGGTTGATTTTCCCTGCCTATCGTTACAACACAGTGCCTGACAGGGCCTTTGAATTTCAAAAAGGTTATCCATTGTGGTTTAATCGTTCAATACAAAACCCGGCAAGTGATTTTCATGATTCCATAGAAGTAATCGAGTCTATTTTTATATCTACTGGCAAATTTGAACTATTCTGGGAATTTTTAAACGAAAAAATTGCGAATAAATTGAAACATGTTCCCGCTGTGCCCAAATCGCTTTACAAAAGAGGAACCATTCGGTTCTTTGAAGAAAGTTATCCAGCGCAAAACACCATGGATTGGTATCTCAGCCTCTCACCTGAAGAACGAAAAATGCATCAGGCATTGCATTTGGCATTACTGGAACTCGAGCAGTTGGATGGTTATAATATACCCACAAACAGTACCGATGACGGAGTGCCCCGATTCTACGGATCTGTCCCGCATAAATCTGCAGATTTATGCCTGATAAACCGCTTATTATTCAAGGAAAGTTCCAAAGACATACGCGGAATTCGCCATGGTGTGGAAAGCCATCGGATCCAGTGGGCGGCAATCCGTTTTTTTATTAAAGCAGGCATTATTCCACTACCCGCAAATAAAACCCCCCATGATTTGCTTGTACATATTGTTACAAATGATTTATGGATGCCTATGTTTGATTCTCCTGAGGCCAGTTTTCGATCCCCCATGTTCCTGATGAGCTGGCTGCGTCATGCACCTCAATATGAAGCCTTGCAAAAAGCAGCCGTTTTTTCGTTCTGCAAAAGCATGCATAAGCTGATCGAATATTATCAAAGCAGAACTATTCATAGGTCCTATGAAAATCTGATAACAACACAAGCCTGTTTTGATGAGCAACTTCACTCAAATTTGCCATCGATTACCAGGCAGGAGCTTTCGGGCTACAGGGAATATGAAGGCGAGGCTTCAAAAGATGGGGTTGTAAACTGGTCATACTATATGAAACCCCGCCTGACGATGTTCGGAACTGCACCCTCGGCATCATCATCATCGTCATCGTCATCGTCATCAAACATTAACATCGTCTGTTGAAGTGCGTAGGACCTATGCATAGAACACATTTAACTTGAACTACAAATGTACATAATATCGTAGCAGAGTGCCCATGCCCAAGTAATTTCAAAATTAAAATAAATATAATGAAATCAGAAAGCTATTCCCGTGGTAATCCCCCTATTTTTACTCTTTTTCAATGATCGTTGCAAACTCCTTAAAAAATACAGTTATATTGTCATCAAACTTTATTTTATCAAATAAAGATTCGCCGCTAAATATAGATATAACAAAACGTTATCACCATGATACCCCCTACCTAATGGTTGAACGGAACCGTTCTTTCTATACTGGGTTCGTCTAATAACTAAAAGGAACCCAAAATGAGACAACAAATAATCGAAACAATCATCAAAGCGAAATTAGCCAAAGGAATCACCCAGCACAAATGTTGCCGCGGGATGCATGGTTAACGAGTTAAAGTATCTATCTCACCGGAACACAATACAGGTGCTACAGAATGAATCATCTACCCCAATTAAATGACGTACTCAATTACAAAAATCCAGCGGTAATCAAACGCTTTCAAGATAACTATCCTAAAGAAGCTTCACGAGCGGAACAACTGTTTACTGAGATGCTACGTTACTTATGGTTATGTGAGAAACATTCCTGGGATTTAATACAGTCTCCTGACAATCCTGACCTGCGTTTTATTCCGGTGATGCATGAAGAAATGCGTATTATAGATAATATGTGGCATGAATTTATATTAATAACTCGAGATTATCATGATTTTTGTCACCACTATTTCGGCCACTTTCTGCACCATGAACCCAATATGAGAGAGAGTTTGGCCTATTCCGAATCCCAATTCGTTGAGTCACTTACATTATTCCTCAATTACGTTTATGAGGTATTAGGTGAAGAAGTGCTCAGGAACTGGTTTGCAGACCATCTTCATGAAGCAGCTTAACGGTATTTTTAATGGCTTTAATTAATTCTTTTAAAGCCATAATATCACGTTGCTCAGGGCGATAGGCCAAATATATTTCATCCAGGTAATTGGGCATGTTCGCTACGGGCTTTAAAGCATATTGTACTGTTCGAACAACACTATACGGTAAAATTCCAATCCCTGTACCGCTAGCAACCAAACTGGCGATTACGTCCAGATTACTGCTGGTCAATAACCGATAATTGCTTCTCCCCTGTTCACGGAGAGTGCTCAGGATCTGTTGCGTTTGCATTAATTCTGGATCACAGATGATCGTTCCCCCCTGCTCAAATGACCACTGATAATCATCTGCCTGCCAAAAACCGACTTCATCCCTATATAATTTGTTTAGAACAATTCCCGGGTGTTGGACGGGATTCACCACAACCCCTAGATCTATTGACATCTTAATCACGCCCTCAACAATCCTTCTTGACAGATCATGAACCAATCCAATTTCCAAATGAGGATAATTCGCTACAAAATCAGGGAGTAAATGCGGTAAAAGATAACGCGCCACCGTGGCATGACAACCGAGAATAATACGGCCCTGTACTTCCTGGCATGAAGCCAGACTTTCCGATTTAACTCGTTCCCATAAAGTTAACAGCTCCTTGGTATGACGATGCAACTGGCAGCCGGCCTTGGTTAATTTGACTCCGGTTTTGACTCTCAGGAACAAGGGTGTTCCTATAAAAGTTTCCAGACGTTTGATTGCCTGACTTAATGAGGGCTGACTGATGCCAAGTCGTTCCGAGGCTCTGGAAAAATTAAGCGTATGACAGACTTCATTGAAATAATATAATTCTGTTGATGATGCGAGCATACATTGTCTCCTTTCATTCCATCTGCTGAAACTCTGCTATCGATTTTTGATCACCCCGACAACTCACGTCCAGCATTATTTTAAATGCCTGCCTGTTCATCAAAATCAGAACATGAATTCAGAATAACAGCACATAACATGTTCCTGCACTACGAACATAAAAAGCATAGCCCCAGCTCAATGCCTCCTCGAATAATGACCTATATAAATAATTAAAACCGTCATTGAGTTAAGTAGGGACGTCCATGGTGTTATTGAGCATGCTTACAGGAAAAATAACTCGAAACCCAGGCTCTAAAATCTGCCCCAGTGGATTATGCGACAATTCGCTGGCATAGACCAATTCTCTTAAATCCATCAGGTGTTGATAGCTGCTTCTGATTCCAGAGAGCATACTGACTGATTGTTTCAGATTAACCCTATACTGATTGGCATACTTCATGAAGACCTCATGAGTATAAGCATCATTAGCTAAATAGTCTGCCAATAAGGTTGCTCCTTGAAATTGAGCACTGTTCTCCCGAAGATTATTTAAAAACGAGTTCAACCAATCTCCAGTACTCTGCTCGGGCAGAAGCTTTAATAAATCACACCGTTGTGATGAAAACAGTGGATGAGTAAAATCCACCATCAGCACTGACTCAGCAAAATGTTTGTTGATCACCTTTTGATGAATCAATTGATGAATCATCTGAATGTCCGCCTGAGAGGTAACGGGAGTAAGCCATGCATGATCGGCATCCCGTAATGTGGTTTCGGGAAATTGCATGTCAAACTCCTGAAGCACTTGCTCATAATCCTGACGGGAAACCGATACATCGATACGCCCTAATAAAGGATGCAGCCAAAATGACGAGGGTATAGCTATTCGACGATCTGATTGCTCCGTACTGGACTCTATATTGATTTCAGTAGTACAAAATAAGGAGCGTAGTTGTTCCTGTAACGATAATTTCTTTTGAAACTGTGCCATAGACTTGCTTCTGGCCAATTTCTCCAATCCAGCAGATACATCCTTGGCAAATAAAGCGGCATCTTCTACCTCATTTAAGAGAGCCTTAACCTCATTATCCGGCGAGTTAGGAGTCAGGATTAACGGGCGACGAACAGTCCACCAATCATTATGGGGTTTCTCTAATTCTTTCAGGATTGGGCCGCCTGAATTATGACATGCGGAACAACGCATGCGATGACCAAAATGATGTTCTTCCTTTGGGTTATCCCTGTACAACCACTTATTATCTTGATATGCATCCGCTGAATCACCGCGATAAAACCAACGAACCGCTTTATGTTCTATTCCTCTAAGCTCATAAAAATTATAAAACCCTTTTTGTTTATCCCAGGCAATAGCTTCTATCAATAATTTACGTGGTTCAGATTGTTGATCCAATACAATTTCAGAATCATATACATCGGTAAAATACCCCAGAAATAAATCGCCCCGAGTAATTAAACCACCTCCAGGTAACCTGCCAAAAACGGATTCAAAAAAACTGAAACTACCCAGGTAAGGATTATTTCTACCACGATTGGCTACCATGCTGATCTGCTCATGCATTCCATTTTCATCAATGATTTTTTTAAGCTCATGAATAGTTACAGGACAGGATGTTGCGCTTGATAACATGACAAACAAAGGATCATGCATGATGCGCCCTAAAGGCTTATTGTTCATATAAACCATACATTTTGCATGAGCCAGTGAAGAAATTAATATTAATCCAACCAATAATTTTCTCATTGCATTCCATCCTTATAATTGATGAACACACTGTATTTGCATCCCATTTATAAGTAAAATTAATTCATCTTATCAAGTGATTAATTTAATTTATGAAACTCTCCTCACGGCAATTAAATGCTTTTGCAGTAACGGCCCAAACACTCAATTTTTCCAAGGCAGCCCTGCAGTTGCATATTACTCAGTCCGCATTATCGCAACGAATTCAAAAACTGGAGGATCGCCTCAAAAATGCCTTATTTATAAGAGGAGCAGGAGGTATAAAATTAACCAGCATGGGAGAGCACCTACTTCGCTATTGTACAACTCAAGCGAAACTGGAAGAGGAATTTCTGGTTCAAATGGGATTATCCGATTTTCAAAAGTTGGTCGGCACCATCAGAATTGCAGGCTTCTCAACAATCATGGAGTCACTCGTCATTCCTGAACTCTTGGAACTACTTCAAAAAGCACCCCAATTAAATCTTGAACTTCATTCAATGGAACTCAGAGAGTTAATGCCTGCATTGGAGGAAGGCAAAGTTGATTTTATCATTACACAAACTCAAGTACCCCGACCTGCAATTGACTATGAGTTACTAGGATACGAACTGAATGTACTCATCACATCAGCAACACAAAACTGTCCTGATGATGTATTCCTGGATCATGATTATGAAGATACAATGACCTCAAACTTCTGGCGCATGCAACACTCTGGGCCAGAGTCATGGCGAACATTTTACCTGGATAATATTCATATGATTCTTGCCGGAGTAAAAATGGGACTGGGAAAAGCCATTGTCCCGATTCATCTGATACAAAAAGATGCTGCTTACTTGATTATGGATGAGTTCAACCCTTACCCTACACCGGTATATCTGGCCTCATTTAAAGGGAACGCACAAACTCTGCTGCATCAGTCACTGAAAAATACCTTAGCTGCATTTCAAAAAAACTATCAAAGTGATCCATCATTCTGAAACTGCACGAATACTGCCAAGTTTGGCATTTGCTTCCACTGTTTCATTGACTAATGTATTTCCATAACCTATCCATGCCCCTTTTTTGATTGTCGTACCGGGACCGATTGTAGTGGCCATTCCTATAAACACATCATCTTCAATAACCACAGGGGACATAAAAACTAGGCTGCCCACATCAGAATGACAGCTGATGCTAACACCGCTGCCTATAGTGACATTTTTTCCTATTGAAATCAGAGGGGTATCGACCAGATCAATATCATAAGAATTCATTATCTGAAATGAAACCTTTGCTCCCAATGCTCGCCAATACAAAAATTTTAAAATATTGAACGATTGGATAATAAAAATTAACCCGGTGATTTTTGCTGCTCGGGACAGGGCAAAATGACAAAACCAGGCGATCATCATTCGATTCAATTCCCGTTTGTAACGCCCTGGTTTTAATTTGGGCAAACTGATTCGGATTAAAAAGATAATCGCGATTAATGTAAAAAAAAGAATAAGGGGTGCCAAAGGGAGGACAAGCCAGGTTTTTGAGTAACCGTGATAAACAAATAAACCGGTCATACTCATGGCCACAACTGCTGGCATCAAACTTAAGAAAAAAGAAATTAAATCAATGAAGAGAAGTGAAGAAACGGTTACCTGATTTTTTTTGTTGGATTTTTTACGGTTGGTTTTCTCTGTCATGACGCAGAATTCCTTAGAACTTATCTCATTTACACGAAGCAGCAGTTAATGGTATCCATAGTACATTCAAAAAGAGAAATCTGAAAGTGACCCGGGTGAATCCATCGTTCACCCGGAGGCGCGATCATTCTGTTTTAGCTTTATAATTATCGCTGTATTGCTGACCTAACATTTTGGCCTTGACCAAATCATCAGCACTGAGTGTTTTCTCCAGCTCACTCAGATTTGAAGATGCCTTATCATAGCCATGATTAACTGCAGCACTAAACCAGGCATAGGCCATAACCGGATCCGCTGCTATGCCAATCCCATCACGATAATAAACACCCAATTGGTTTTGCGCTTTACCGTATCCTTGTTCCGCTGCCTTACGCATCCAGAATACTGATTGCTCCAGGTTTTTACCTACCCCGTCTCCATAGAAGTACATATCGCCCAGATTAAATTGCGCGTTAGCATTCCCTAAATCAGCACTTTTTTGATACCAATAAGCTGCCTTTTGCAAATCTGTCCTTCCCAACTTACCTGCATCGTATAAGTAGCCCAACTCTAATTGAGATTTGGCGTGATTTTGTTCCGCTGCTTTTTCGAAATATTGAGACGCTTTATTAAAGTCCACAGGAACACCATCACCCTGCTCGTACATTAAACCAAGATTATACTGAGCGCTGGCATTTCCCATATCTGCTGCCTTGGAATACCAGACTATCGCTTCTGCTTTATCTTTTTTCACACCCGTTCCGGTGTCGTAGTCATAGCCAATCGCTAAAGCCGCATTGGAATTACCTAATTCTGCTGCTTTCTTATACCAAATCATGGCTGTTTCAGCACTCTGAGGAACGCCTGATCCGGTATCGTACATATAGCCCAGACCGTATTGACCGTCGGGATTATTCTGATCAGCCGCTTTTTGATACCAGGTCAGCGCTTTTTTAAAGCCTTCCGGGGTATTGAGGTACCAGTAAAATCCAGCCAGAAGTACCTGCGCGTCTACATTACCCTGATTTGCGGAAGCCAGTAATAATTGCTCTGTCTTGTCCGCATTATAAGCTACCCCCTGAGCATTGTAATACATTTTTCCGAGCAGATATTGAGCCTTGGCATCACCTTTTTCTGCTTCAGGGCTAAGTAAAATAAAGGCCTTTTCATAATGCTTCTGGTTATAGGCATCTTCGCCTTCCTGTGTTGTTGCAAAGGCATAAGAGCTTATTAATGTAACCAACGAAAGCGATAAAATATATTTTTTCATGTCCATGTTATATACCTTATTTTAATTAGCTATCGAATTAAAGTATATTACAAAAATCAAACATTGCACGACATTAAAATACAAAATGCCTTAAAATCATGCACATCATTATTATTAATAATTCAGCCAGGTTTAATTAAAATAAGGAAAGGCATCACCTTTCCGCAATAACCTGTTGGGAAATTAATTTCGGTTTTGTTTGGGCATGAACATCTGCCAATAATTCTTCCTTAGGTACTTGAAAGGAGGTCATAGAGATCACTTCGCCAGTCTCCATACTGTGAGCGTAAGTAGAACTAATGTGGATTAAATGACGATGCAATTCAGCCAAAATTGAATCAGGAAGTTCTAACTCATCATCTGTAACAAGAACAATTCGGTTCCCAACACTATTACGCGCAAAAAACCAGTGAGGAGCCATTTTAAAATCAGCCGCCTGCACCATAGCCTGCAGCTCCTGACCAGTTATAGCGCAACTTTCCAATTTCAATAATTGAGTTTTATAACAAAACTCCAATCTGGGTGCTTTATTCAAGTACCCCGTACAACGCACAACATCTTTTAGACGATAACGGACAAATCCCATAGCAGTAGTCAAAAACACCTCATAATTGACCCCAACTTCCAACTCCCAGCTCTGAAGCAAATTACTCTTATGCAGCTCCTTTCCCTCTTCGATAAACTCAACTATATGAGCACCCGGATGCAATATACCGCCCAATACCCCCTGTTCCAGCGGCACAGTTAGCCAGCCTTCCGTGGCAGAATAAGTGCCATCAACCAGACTGATTTTATCCCCCATCTTGTTTTGTAATTGCTGAGCGGGGAGCTCACAAAGCCCTGAAGTCCAGCAGCCAGCGCACTCTAGTGAAGGCCAAAGTTCAGTAAAACTCAGGGAGGATTTTTTCGCTGCCAGCTTCTTTAAATAATCTTGACGAGCCTTGGTCACCTGAACAGGAGGCAATTCGTTCGGTACTGCTCTTTCGCCCGTTAAATAAGGGAGATAGTGATGAAAACCATCCACACAGCGGCTATAGAACGTATCAATAACCATGGGAGTAACTGCAAACATCGCACTTAAATCACAAGCCAAAGCATACAACGGAGCCCATTGTTCATAAACCTCATCATTAGCAAATACTTCATCTGGCATTGCATAGAATCGCTTGATAAACGAAGGCAGATGGCGGTAGTTAAAATTACTAATCCATCCGGAAGGAATCCCTGCCGAGGTTGATTTATTCGTATTCACAGCGACCAAATACACCAGTTTTTCCTTGAACAAATTTTTAAACCGCTGCGTCAGAGAGTATATATAAGGCGGCATGGTTCGTTGAAACTGTTTTTGAAATGAAGCGGTAATTGGAAAAAATTTTCTGGCGCCCGCTGTTCCTGAAGTCTCTGACCAAAAAATCAAAGGTTCACCATTGAAAGGTTGAGTTTGCGTATTCTGAGCCGCTAATAAAGGCGCCTCATAATCCTCATAATGGGTTATTGAAAACGCATCAAGTTCTAAAGAATGTTGCTGTTCAAGAATCGGAGGCCAATAAGTTGATTTGCGTAATAAAGGGAGGATTTCCTTAGTCCACAAACGATCTCGTGCCTGTTCAGGAAATTGGGTATCTACAAGAAACGCTTTGTATTTATTTTTTGTTATTGCTGCGATTAACATCTTTCTCCAATTCATTCCTGCTACTCCGCTATCTTCGTTGGAATTACAGCAAACAATTTATTTTGCTGATAAAAAGTACCTAAATGTTCTGCCATCTTTTCTTGCAGCCCGCTTTCCATTAAACGTGTTGAATCCAGTTGATTCAAGATGAATTGTATCGCTAAATTGAGCCATTCAATCTCTTTTAATTCCTCACCCAGTGAGTTGTGATTATGATACCAAAACAGCAGACAACAACAGGCTGCATAGATCCAGCAATAATGTTCTGCCAATCGAAAAGCGGCCAGACTTCGTGGATCAAAAATCTTTTGCTCTCTTAGCTGATTAACCTGTTGATCCAGTTTTTTAATTTCTTCTCGCACAGAGGCGATAAGATGATTGATTGGCCCATATTCCAGTTGCATCAATCCAGCAAACACATCATCTTCCTCATGGGTAAAAAGACTCAAATTATTGCCATCAAACGGAGGACAAGGCAGTTCCAGTTGAAACATTCGCTTCAGTTGTTCTGAGTCAAGCAGCTTATTAGTTCCCCGCATCCGCACCTGAGGTAATAAATTACCCGCAATAAGGGATAAATTAACTTGAGTACTTCCATCAAATAGTCCCACGACCTGGATGTCGCGTCTGATTTTCTGATATATGGCCCACGAGGTGGTTCTTAGAAACCCCCGGGCTCCCAATATAATTCCACACTGCTCCACGAGATCCTCGCAAAGATGGGGAATTAAAAACTTGATAATTGCAGACCAAAAACTCATTTTTTCCGGAAACACAGTACAGGCCCGCATCACACAAAGCGACGTACAGTCCGCGATTAATAATTGGGTAAACAAGGTCCCCAATCGCTGTTTAACTGCGGGGATTTCGTAAGCAGTTTTGCCATACAGTTCTCTGTCCAAACTAAATGAGAAAGCCAAACGCAGTGCAGTATCAGCACCGCCTACTGACAAGCCAGCACAGAGAGTCCGTGAAATTTGAAAGACCTTATATGTAATTTCCAAACCTTTTTGTGCCGTTCCGATTAATGCCTCTTTGGGCAATCGAAGCTTATTCAGGTGAAAACCACTAATATCCAAGCCTCTGACACCATGGGTCAGCAGTTTGGGTATCGGTGTAAAACCTTGTTCTATTGATGATTTATCAATTAAAAAAAGGCCAAATCCTAATAATCCCCCTTGCCCATGAGTTCGACAAAGGACTGAAACCAAATCCCCCTCAGTAGCAAAATTAATGCACCATTTTTGTCCTGAAAGTTCCCAGCCGTCCTCAACAGGTAGAGCAATAACTTCATTTGAAGCTAAATCTGATCCATGCTCCTCTTCAGTTAAAGCCAATGCGGCAATGCTCCCCTTCAGGATCCGTTCCTTCAAAAAATTATTTTGCTCCTCTGTACCGGCAATCCAGAAAGGCAAAGCACCAAGAAAGGATAATCCCAGAGCAACTGCAGCAGTAATGTCTCGTCTGGCAATGACTTTGCTGAGCAAGTACACTTCATCCAGAGTATGCAATGAGCCACCTATATTTTGGGGTATGATGTATTTCATAAATCCCCAATCCCTGATGTAATTTAATTGCTCCCAGTCGAGGGATTCCTGCTCATCGTGAACCAGGATCTGCAGGTAATTAACAGGTGTTTTCGTGTCTTGAGGATTACCCAGATAGCATTCAAAAGACTCTAATAATTGGATCAAATCATTAAGAGATGGCATGAATATTCCTTATACAATTGAATGACGCGCATCAGGCATTTGCTGCATTTTTCTGTATAAAAACTCGAGATGTTGCGCCAAGCGTGCGCGTATCTGCATGGGTTTAATAATTTCATCAATTATTCCCAAAGAGTAAGCCTGTGCAAGCGACTCGTCTATTGAAGATGCTGGAGCTGAATCGGGATCAATTTTGTGCTCCTGAATCTGACCATCTGTCGTTTGAACTTTTTTTGTTGTTTCTTTACCCATTACCCCTAAACTTGCAGTTTCCAAAGCTAAAACCAAATCTCCATTCTGAGATTTGGTTTGCATCATTAGAAACGCTGCTGCGCCATAGCATTTTCGTACAACAACACTCATCCGCGGTACTCGAGTCTGCATGGCCACACACAGCCTTGCCCCGTGTTGAAGTAATCCTTTTTGCTCTTCTCTTTTTCCCGGCATAAATCCTGGCACATCAATCAAAGTCAGTATAGGAATTGAATACGCATCGCATATGCGTATAAATTTAGAAGTTTTTTGAGATGCATCAGAATCAATAGCTCCACTAAAGCGTATGCTTTGATTGGCAACCAATCCCACTGCATAACCGTTAATACGAACAAAGGCACAAATCATTGCCTGACCAAATGAGCGCTTGTATTGGATGATTTCAGAATTATCAACAACCGCGTGAATCAAATCAAGCATATTAAAAGGCAAGCGGGGATTGGCTGGAATGATCGGCATAGGCTGCACCGGTTCATGTGGTGAGTGCAGTGGAGGAAGTTCATTCGCATGGGAAGGCAAAAAGTTCAACAGCAATTTCACGTGATTAATTTGAGCGGCTGTACTGTCATCGACAAAATCGGCTATTCCTGTAGTCGTAGCATGCATTCCTGAACCACCCAACTCACTCATTGACACCTTTTCACCTATAGCTTGTTGGACTACCATTGGACTCGTGACCATCAGATAACTGCGGTGTTTATTAAAAAACACTAAATCCATTAATACGGCTGAATAAGCGGGAGCCCCAAGAGTAGGCGCAGAAATGACGGCCAACTGAGGAACCAATCCGGATAATGAAATGTTTCTACTGATGATTTGGGTGTACTCATCGCCACTTAACAAATCCAGAGAGATTCCTGGAGAAGCCAAAAAAGCAATTACAGGAATTCTTAATTCTTTTGCCTTATCCATCAGACGAACGATTTTTATAGCGCCCTCACGAGTCACATAACCGCGATTCTCTCCTGGATTGTGGGCATATACAGCAACAGGTCTATTATTGACTTTTGCCAAACCGGTAATCACTTCCGCGCCCATTTTCAAGTGAGGCTGATTTTCAGGGGCATACTCGGGGCACAATGGAAAAAAACTATGGGCATCAACCAAATGTTCTATCCATTTCATGGAAGCCTTTTCAGAAGACTGTACGGACATCTAACCCCCTAACTGAATTAAAAATAAATCAACTTAGTAAAATATAGACTAATATAAAGGTAATAAATTAACACTCATTATGAATTTTGTAACAAAAATATACTTGATTTGCTTCTACAAAAAAGTGTAGTTTCATTAACCTATCATCACCCAATCGTTTGGAGAGGTGAACTTACATTATGGATATTTTAAAACCTAATATTCGCTTTAATATTTCTGCGACGTCAAGAAGCTTACCTGAATCTGGCCCAATTACCAATTTGGAAATCCTGCAAAATTTCCCGCGAACGGCAAAACAATCTCCTGCTTTTCTTCAAAAATTCGCTGAAAAAATAGGTGAAGAATTTGGTTTTTATACACGCTACTGGTGTCATAAACCTTGGGAATCTCTGGATGCGTCACGAAATCTAACCGCTGAATCGCTTGCAGCCGAAGCAGTTAAAAAGCTCATTGAGCGATATAAACCGGAACACATCGCCGCATTTCTTTTAGGTTCCACAACGAATAAACGGTTTACTGGATCCCAGGCAGCGGCTGTCTTGGGAGAATTAGGGTTGAATGCACCAGCATATGATTTAAAAACAGGCTGCTCAACATCCCTGTCCACCTTGCATTTAGCCTATGCGTTAATGGCTTTAGGTTATAAGAATGTACTGGTCAGTTGTGCTGAGACTTTATCAAAAGTCATTGATCCCGAAAATGAAAAAACCTGGATTGGCCTGGCTGATGGCGCTGCTGCTTTATTCCTTGAGCAATCTGATCAAGGTTCCTTTACAGTTGAACAGAGTTTTTTTTCAACAGATGGCGCCTATGTTGAGGCATTCACCACTCAAGGCGTCTTTCCACCGACCCAGGAGCAGTTAGACACTATTGGCTATCATTTGCTTGGTGATGAAGCGTTATTAAAAGAACTGGCTTATAAACGATATAACGAAATGTTGACCCATATCCTCCCTACAGAACAGGAACGAAATGAAATTACCTGGGTAATCCCGCATCAGGTTAACCGTAAATTAATCGATCTTCTTCTAGAGGAACATCAATTAAAAAATACAATCGTACTGTGGGATTCCGACACCATTGGAAACATTGGAGGAGCATCCATAGCCTATACCCTTGCCAGAGCGGTAGAAGAAAATATATTGGACAGATCAGGAAAAATTCTATTAATGAGTGTCGGTGGGGGCTTGTCTTATGCTGCACAAGTACTGCAATACAACAAAAATCAATCAAGCCAGGAATCTGTTTAACATGGAACGAACAGTCGAGATACCAGGAATTAATCATGAATAAAGAATTGCAAGAATGCCAATCTTTAGTTGATGTTTTAAGATTTAGAGCCCTAAGCAGCCCTCAAAAAATCATCTGCACTTTTCTCAATAAAGAGACAGAACAGACCATGACTTATGCTGAACTGGATGAACAAGCCAGGGCCATAGCCGCAGCATTGCAAGAGCAGGGACTAAACAAAGGGGATAGAGTGCTGTTATTATTCTCCCCGGGATTACCCTTGATACAGGCTTTTTTTGGTTGCCTGTATGCCGGTTGTATTGGCGTTCCTATTTATCCCCCTGCCCAGGAAAAATTACTCGAAAAAGCACATCGCATCATTAAAAATTCCAAACCGGGTTTGGTATTATTGACTGCCGCACACCTGAAATTATTCACTGGAGCAGATTCAAAATCAAAAGGAAGTTTTGCTCAAATCCCTTGTCTTGCAGTGGACTCCATTAAATCAGAGCAAGGCGCTCATTGGCGTCCACTTGAACTGAATAAAAACGACATTGCTTTTCTTCAATACACTTCAGGCTCTACCATGCATCCTAAAGGTGTGATGGTCAGTCACGGAAATTTAATCCATAACCTCGAACTCATGTGCACCAGATTTCAGGTTAACGAAAAGAGCGTCTTGTTCAGCTGGCTGCCGCCGCATCATGATATGGGTTTAATTGGCTATATTCTAACCCCCATATACAAGATGCTTCCGGTGATTATGATGTCTCCCTTTTCCTTTATTGAAAGTCCTCTATCCTGGTTAACCAATATCACTAAATATAAGGTAACCA
Source organism: Legionella sp. km535 (assembly GCF_003990085.1). Classification (NCBI taxonomy): domain Bacteria; kingdom Pseudomonadati; phylum Pseudomonadota; class Gammaproteobacteria; order Legionellales; family Legionellaceae; genus Legionella; species Legionella sp. km535. The sequence goes on from NZ_RZGU01000005.1 coordinate 89,750, forward strand.
TTAGTGGAAGCCCCAATTTTGCTTACGATTACTGCGTTAAACGAATAAGTGAAGAAAAAAAACAGGGGCTGGATTTAAGTTCCTGGAACATCGCATCAAATGCCGCAGAGCCAGTCCGCAAGGAAACCATGGAACATTTTTATCAAGCCTTTAAAGACTATGGTTTCCGAATGGAAGCCTTTTATCCCTGTTATGGTTTGGCAGAAGCAACATTACTGGTGACTTGCGGAACTCCGGGAAAGCACTTCAGGACACTCACCCTGGATAAAGAATATTACCAGGATCATCGTGTTCATTTTGTAGAAGAAAATAGCCCTGGGAGCCATGTTTTGGTTGGTTGTGGTGCATTGGCTCAAAACGTTAAAATTGTTGATCCAGATACCTTAATACCTTGTGAACGGGATCAGGTCGGTGAAATCTGGGTTCATGGCGAAAGCGTAGCCTTGGGTTACTGGGAGCAAAAAGAAGAAACAAAACATGCTTTTCACGGCAAAATCAAAGGCGACGATACAAATTTATCCTATTTAAGGACTGGCGATCTGGGATTTATTCACGATGAAGAACTTTATGTTACCGGAAGAATCAAAGATTTAATTATTCTTTATGGAAAAAATCACTATCCTCAAGATATAGAATACAGCCTGATTCACTCACCCTTACGTCCCTTATTAAGAAAATGTGCTGCATTCGTGATTCAGAATGAGCAAGAATACGAACTCACCGTAGTGTGTGAGATCAAAAATGAATTAATGGATACTGCAGCCCAGGAAGAATTATTTAACGCCATATTCAAGCTCACTTATCAAACACATCAACTGGAAATTAATAGGATCGTACTCATTCCTCCTCAAGCAATTCCCCATACGACCAGTGGAAAAATACGCAGAAATTTCTGTCGTAACAGTTTATTGGATCATACTTTGCCAGTCATCGCGACCTGGCAATTAAGTAAGAACAAGGATTAAGCACATGCGGTTTCTATCCAATAAATATCCTGAAAAAACAGCACTTATCGAGGGAGAGTTAAGCTGTTCTTTTGCGCAATTACGCAATGAAATAAAGCATCAGGCACTGCAAATGCAACAATTACCCAAGGGCATACTGTTGCTTACCGCTAGCCACAGTATCCAGTTTGTTATTCAACTTCTCGCTGCATTCGCGATTGAGAAACCTGTAGCCCTTATTCCAAATGCCTTAACAGAACAGGAACTGCACAGCAGACTGGCTATTCTGGATACTGCAATGACAGTGGACAGCCAAGGGAATTTATTGGCATTTTATGAAAATAAAACGACCCAACATCATCCGGAATTAGCGTTAATCCTGTTTACATCTGGCACAACAGGCCAGGTAAAAGCAGTCCAATTGTCCGCTAAAAATATTGAAGCAAATTGTCTGGCGATTATTAAGGCACTGAACTGTTCCCAAATTGAAAGTCAATTGCTCTTTTTACCTCTTTCCTATTCTTATGGATTATTAGGCCAACTAATGCCAGGTTTACTGTGCGGTATCACTACCCGGCTGATAGCACAATTTACAGACATAAAAAATATACTTGAAGACGGCCCCATTCCTCAAATGTGGAGTGGAGTCCCGTCTCATTGGGTAGCCATCAGTAAAATGGCCTCTCTTTATCCAGAAAATACCGACCAAATTGCCGCAATTGTTTCTGCGGGTGCTCCCCTGCCTATAACTTTACGAAAGGAACTAAGAAACACATTTCCCCAAGCCATCTTGTACAACAATTATGGTTTAACTGAAGCATCACCAAGAGTCCTCACTTATTCAAGTCAGGATCCCCTTTTTTTTGAACCTTATGCTGGTTATCCAGTAGGAGACTGGCAAATAAAGGTATCCGAAGATCACGAATTAATCATTCAAGGCAGCCAGATGATGTTAGGTTATCTGGGGGAAGAAAAAAATGAAAAGATACACAATGGTTGGCTGCACACTGGAGACATCGCCGAAATACTTCCCAACGGATTGGTCGCAATCAAAGGACGGCATGATGCTCAAGTGAACATTGGCGGGGAAAAGGTGAATTTGACTGAAATAGAACAAAAATTGTGTCAAATGGATGGGATTAAAGAAGTCATTGTGTTACCTATAGAGGATGAGCTTTATGGCACTCGATTAATCGCGTGTTTCGAACGAGGTACTCTCCCCGCCAATCGGACGGAGCAACAGCTCACTGAGCGCATTCAGCAGCATCTACTTCCCAAAAAAGTACCCATTAACGCATGTATTCTGGACTATTTACCACGAAATCCTCACGGTAAACCGGACAGAAAAGCATTGCTAGCAAACAAAATGATTTTTGATCATAAGGAATCACACCATGTTGAGCGATAGAATTCAAAACGCTTTTGAACGAATTGGCCTGGGGAATCTTCCGCAAGACCAGCATGCACCTCTCGAACAAGGCGGGCTGGATAGCTTGATGCTGGCCTTGTTAATTCTGGAACTGGAGCGTGAGTTTCAAATTAAAATCCCGGTTATCCCCTTGGTAAAAGAACATTATGAAACCAGAGCAAGCATAGAACAACACCTCACCAATCTGGGGGCAAAATGAATCTTTTAATTACCGGAGGTTCATCAGAAATTGCCCAGGCTATAGCCAAAAGACGTATTCAAATGGGCGATACCATCATTATAACTTCCTCTAATGAACAGAAACTGAAGCAGACCCTGGAACACTATGAAGCTCAAAAAATGGATGTAACGGGCTTTGTTTATGATTTTGCTCGTCCAGAAGAATGTGAAAAAGAATTAGATCGTGTAATTCAGCAACCGATTGATGGATTAATTCTTAATGCCTTCACCCGAGTCACTCAACTACGCAAATTGCATGCACTGCCTTACACTGCAGTGCGTAATTACATTGACACGAATATCAATGGCAACATATGGCTGATCCAAAAAGTCATTTCGTCCATGTTAATTAATAAATTGGGACGATTGGTTCTTGTTTCAAGTTTGTCATCGATAACTGGAACAAGCCGTTATCCTGCTTATTGTGCAGCAAAAGCGGCTCTGGAAGGACTGTTCTTAAACTTAGCTGTAGATTACAGCACAAAAAATATATTATCCAATATACTGCGAGTGGGCTTGATTAAAACGTCACGAACAGAACAGTTCTGGAAAAATCCGGCCTATCAGGAAAAAGTATCAAAAATTATTCCACAAGGAACCATGGGAGAGCCGGCTCAAGTTGCAGAAGCAATGGATCCGCTTCTTTCCCTGACTTCGTTCATGACCGGTTCAGTGGTTACCGTAAGCGGCGGATTGCCTTTGATGAGTTCAGAGGGGGTATTGTCATAATGAATTTTTTTCGTGCAGAAAAACCCATATACCTTAAAGGTCCATACGTTGCCCTGCCTGAGCGAGTAATGAGCAATCAGGATGTGCTAAATTGGATGAACAGTACTCAAAACCCGGCCTTGATTGGATTTTCCACCGGAATCAGAAATCGACGCTGGGTCAATGCAGAACAAGCCTGTAGTGATTTGGCGGTAAGTGCTGCTGAGCGGTTGTTCTCTGAAAAACCTGATGAAAAAAATAAAATAACCCAGGTTATTCTTGCAACCATCTCCGGGGATTATATAGCACCGCCTACAAGCCCCCTGATTCAATATCGGCTAGGATTAGAACACGCAGGAGCTTTTGATGTAGGCGCCGCTTGCGCAGGTTTTGTCGTAGGTTTGCATACCAGTGCCGCTCTTGCCCAAGCCAGTTCAGGAGCCGTATTACTCATAGCCAGCGAAATTCGCTCCAAGTTCTTAAATAAGAATAATTTTGCCACCAGCGTTCTGTTTGGAGATGGTGCCGCGGCTTGTAGTATTTCCCAGGACGTAAAAGACGCTGAATTTCGTTTTCTTGCTTCAGCATTATTTGCGGATGGTGAGGTCAGTGATACCGTTTCAACACCCGCAGGGGGATCACGCTTGCCGGCAGCCTTGTGTACCAATCCGGATCAATTCCATATCACCATACGTGAAAGTACCGCCCTGTTTGTGAAAGCCGTTCATGGAATGGTTGATAGCGCCCAAATGTTTCTGAAAGAACTGGCACTGAGTCCAACAGATATCGATTGGCTGGTACCTCATCAAGGCAATAAAAATCTGGTTCTGTCGGTTGCGAAACAATTGGGTTTTCCTTTTGAACGAGTCATCAAGACTGTTGAGGAAACAGGTAATACATCCGGAGCAAGCGTAGGAATAGCCCTCGATGATTTACGAGTCAATTCGCCGATACAATCTGGAGAAAAAGTACTTCTGGTCGCCGCCGGAGGAGGAGGAATTGCGGCATGCGCATTACTCGAAGTTGTTTAGACCATTGAATCCATTCTATTTCATCATGCTTCATCAGCAATTCATCATCCAGAATAGCGCGTCATCCCGAGCATCATAAGAAAGCGCTTCATCCAGGCACGAAACGAGCTATATACAGCTTTGTTTCGCGCTGTCATTTTATTGTTGCGTAAAATCGAATAAATTTTTATAGGTATGAAATTTCATTGCATCTTCTTCAGAAACCGGAATCTGGTAGTCTTCGCTCAATATCGCCAACAATTCTACAATTTTCAAAGAATCTAATTGCAAATCCTCTATTAGTGCCGTGTCATCATTAATCTCGTCTGCTTTCGCCCCGGATAATTTACAAACAATTTCTTTTAATTGTGCGTCTGTTATTTTCATAATGTCCTCTTAATTTGAAGGCGACTCGTCGCGAATCGCCAAATAATACCATGCGGCTAATGAAGCTAATCCCAATACCAGTAATATTATAGCCAAAGAAAACTGCCCGAACCCTTTAAATGCAGCAATCCCGCCGCTAGTAAAGGCGGCACTCAAATCCTGCATGCTGGCATACAATGCCCCTGCCGTTCCAGCCATGTTCGGAAATGGATGAAAAGCGCCTGCAAAGGCGTTAATAAACGTAAAGCCAACTCCTGTGCTAAACAGTGCTACAGGGATCATGATCCCCAAAACATGGGTTACTCCTGCCACAGTAAGCAAGAACAGACTTAATCCGCCAATAATCATCAACAGCACTCCGGTAAGTACCATGTAAGAGATGCCTTTAAGCATCACTAACTGACTGTTTATGATACCACTCACACAAATGGCTCCTGCAATAAAAAAGGTCAATTGCCCAAATTCCAGTGGACTTAAGCCTAATCTGTCCTGAAATAAAAAAGGACCAATCGTAAGATATGAAACCAATCCAGCACAAGCAAAGCAGGCACAGAGAGTATAGCCTAAAAAGACTTTGTTGCTTATCAAGGTACGATAATTAGCCCCCATGACCTTTAATTTCGTTGCATCAGGATTAAGATTTTTGTTGGTTTCTGGAAGAGTTATGAGTGCCATGCTCCATACGGCAATGCCAAATACAATTAAAAATAAAAAATTAGCTCTCCACCCGGCATGCTCCTGGATGTATCCGCCTAATGTGGGAGATGCGACCATGATAAACACGCTCACTATCCCAACGTAAGAACCGATTTTTGCCAACAGTCGGTCAGTAAACAAATCACGGATTAACGATCGTCCAACGGAATTACAGCATCCAATACCAAAACCCTGTAACAGGCGCCCCCAAATTAAGACCGTAGTCGACGGTGCCATAAAACAAAAAATACTGCCAATAATACTCAAACCCACACCGAACATCAGTGGCGGTTTTCGTCCTATTCGATCCGATAAAGGTCCATAGAACACATGGGAAATACTCAAACCCAACATAAAAAAAGTCAGGGTTAATTGTAGCGTTGCTTCACTACTCTGAAAAAATTGAGTCATCGCTGGTAAGGAAGGAACATACTGATCCATAGTCATTTGCATCAATGCCATCATAAATAAAATGGTACAAATCAAGACTGGTTTTATATTGTGAGCATTCTTTTTTTGGTGCATCAATTGTCCTTTAAGTGGCATTTCATTATTAATGAAAAATCTGTTTTACAAAGTTCTAGCCTTGCAGTTACTTTAAACAGATAAATGAATAAATATCAATATCATGAATTGGATTGACCACAATCTGTTGACCTTATAAAAGCGAAGATCCACTCCAAAAAACCAAACATAATGCTCCATTATTGCATAGATTGGCTCTTTATGCGCTACATCCCTATTTTTTCCCCTCAAAATCAAATTTGGTTCTATTGGACGGCTGGAACAACTATGTATTAATAACAAGCCTGTTTGCTCGCAAACAGGACTTTACCAACACCATTTGAGCTTCGATATTGAGAAGTTAAAACAGCATGATCCTGTTTGCAAGTAAACAGAATCATGGTTTATCAAGCTTCTAAATCAAAGCTTATAGTTGGGGCATAAAATCCTGGTTGCGAGCAACCAGGCTTAACTGCGCTTTGGTTCTTGCTCACCGACATTATGGAGCAACTATGTCTCAGCATCCGGTAGCTGCCATTGTATCAATATAAGCCGAATTCCCGAGGCGAAGACCGCGGGATCTAATACTTCAATGCCACCATCATGGATCCCGCGGTCATCGCCGCGGGATTTCGATTGAGATGTGAGCATTTTTTAGTGGGTGAGATCGTGCAACCTGCACCTAATCGTATTGAACAGCCGGATTTGAGTGCAGGTTGGACTCTCTTAATGACAAAAAAAGCGGAGTGTACATCAAGTACATGAGCATTTTTTTGGCGTTAAAAACGTTCAAGATGCGCCAAATACATGCTTACCTTTTTGAACAGCCGGATTTGAGTGCAGGTTGGACTTTCTTAATGACAAAAAAAACGGAGTGTACATCAGGTACATGAGCATTTTTTTGGCGTTAAGAAAGTTCAAGATGCGCCAAATACGGCTGTTCAAACTCGTTGCGGACGATGCCCTCGCGTAACTCCTCCGGCAAAAACCCAGCCGTCTGAGCATCCCACATGGATTTATACAGCCCATTTTGCGCGATTAATTCTTCATGCGTCCCATCTTCTACTATGACTCCTTTATCGAAAACGAGGATTCTATCCATGTTGAGAAGCGTTGATAATCTGTGCGCTACGACTATGGTTGTTTTATCTTCACAGAGAGGCTTTAGGGATTCTTGAATGTATTCTTCGGTTAGTGAATCGAGTTGGGATGTTGCTTCATCGAGAACGAGGATTGATGTATGGTGGAGGAATGCTCGTGCTATAGCTATTCTTTGTCTTTGCCCTCCGGATAGTTTAGTGCCTCTTTCTCCTACCATGGTATCGAAGCCTTTGGACAAATTTTGAATGAAATCAATGCAATTGGCCATATATGAGGCGTTGAAGACGTCTTCTTGTGATGAGTCCTCTTTTCCGTATTTAATGTTTTCGAGTAGGGTGCGATGAAATAAATGAGTATCTTGCGGGATCATACTGATTGCTTTTCTGAGGGAATATTGAGTGACTTGGCTGATGTCTTGATCATCGATCAGTATTGTTCCGCTTTGTATGTCGAAATAACGCAGCAATAAATTAATAAACGTCGTTTTACCGCTACCTGAATAACCGACCAGCCCTACTTTTTGTTTTGCTGGAATGACCAGTGATTTGTTATTAAATAACTTGAGACCCTCTTTATGATGAAAGGTAACCTGTTCAAAGCGAATTTCCCCTTGGGTAATTTTTAATTCTTTTGCGTCGGGCTTATCCTTTACTTCTATGGGTAATGATAAAAGAGCCAAGGCCTGCTTCACGATTCCGATTTCAATAAAGAGATCGGATAAGGCATTACTCAAATTCCACATTTGATTCATGATGGCAAATGAGGTGGTGAAGATAAAAACCAAATCGCCTGTACTGATTAATTGTTTTTGCCAAAAAGTGACTACAGAATATATCATGAGAGCGAGCATAATGCTTACTGGTATATCAACCAGAAGCCGAAATAAATTGATGAACAAGACCAGTCGCTTATTACTCTGAATTTCCTTATTTTGAGTATTCCAGATGTACTTTTTTTCGTATTCATTTTGAGCGAATAATTTCACCGTATTAATGTTGCTTAAAGAGTCTACAATTTTGCCATTCAATTCACTTTTATCTTCGGAATTGTGCTTGGCTAATTTATTTATATGCTTCGCGGAATACAAACTGATTATGAGTTGGACCACTATCCAGGTTAACAGGATTAATGCGAACCATGTATTGATGGTTAACATAAAAATCATTGAAACGATTATTGCTGCAAAGGTAGTCAGAACATTCCAGGAAATAATTTTACGAATCGCTTCTATTGAACGCGGCAAATCGCTGATTTTGTTGGCCAGATTACCTGCTAGCTGATTTGAAAAAAAATGATGCGAGTGCTGGATTAAATAGCCATATACTGTCATACGGATATTGGCTTGTAATCTCGGTACAATATAAGCCTGCCACCAATTCTGTAATCGCAAAATCAGCACGAAACCGAACCAGGCTCCTCCTCCTAACCACAATGCTGGAGCAATTTCCTGGAAAATGGTTGCTCGCCCCCCTTGATGATTCGAGATCCCATCAACGATCATTTTCAGGGAATAAGGAATAACATTACTTTCCAATATCATGGCTACAGGCGCTATAAAAAAGAGCAAGTAAGTCCAGGGGCTTTGTTTTATGAAGTGCCAAACAAAGTGATGAATCTTATTAGGTAATTGGTATAAGTCAGACATATTCACATCCTTGTAAAAAATCTGGTACCTCTATACATACCATATCAAAGGCTGGCTGAAAGAGTAAGCTTTTTCCTTTCAACAATGGCATAAAGAATCATAAATCGACACAAAAAACATCAACTGTACTATTATTATTCTATATGGATTATTTACACCTTCACATAGTATTGGGAATAGATCTATGTTCGTAATAAGGCAACTGATGATTCTGACTCTTCTGATGATATCCCTACGAAGCGATGCAGATAATTTAACAAATCCTTATATGTTCCCTGTAAAAATTAACATGCAGGAGTGCATTAATGCCAATATGAACGATTGTCTTAAATCCATATGCATGGCTTCTCCTGCGTCATGTCGAACGCAATGTACACTAAACTCAGCTGATAAATGCAAAAAAATGGCTGGTCAGACGATTTATCAAGACTAAGGCAAGCATAACCATAATATAGAGATGCATGAAGCCAGACCTATAAACCAGACCGTTGATCGCAAAGAAGCTAAATCCATTAAATACAGAATGTTATAAATGACCCGGGATATGATATAAACTACGGCTAAAATTTGAATGCCTGAAGTCACATGGTTGGTGGCAAGAGCGGTCAGGGCAGCTGTTGAGAATACCGCTAAAGATTCAAAACAATTTTGATGAGCTGCCAATGCTCTGGCACCAAAACCTTCCAGTTTCGCCTGCTGCTCTCGAGGATAATTATTATCATAACCTCCCGCTTTTTGCATCGCATAACCAACAGGGATTTTAGCCAAATAAGGCAGAATAACGGCAATAATCAAGCAAACGATCAAGGTAGTCATAATGGTCTTCTTCCTGAACAAAAAGGGATAACCCCAAAAGCAACATCATAACGATTTTAAGGTTCTTGTTCAATTTATCAATTATGGCCTAGAATAAAGAAAAAACGAAACGCCTGAATTGTTTTAATTGTGTACTATTCAGATTATCAGGGATTGATGGAGAACAAAAGTGAATGACATTAGCCGAGGTGCGATCAGGGTCAAGGGGTTTCAGGATGCTGAAATGGATTTTCAACTCATCCGACAATTAGGAGCCAGCACATACAGAGCATCATCTGTTGGTGAATGCCTGACTATAGCTCATCAGATACCGGATGGATCTCCCGAGGACTGGGTAAAGGAATTTGAGCGTCTGGCAGAGTGGCAAAAAAAAGATGGGATGGAACGGTTAGTAAAAAATCATATCATCAGTGGCAGAGAGCAACTGTTTAAAGCTTCCAACTCATACCGTGCAGCAGAATATTATTCTCCATGCTCATCAGAACATCACCGACGTTTGGGTTTGAACTCAGCAGATTGTTTTTGTACTGCAATCTCCAATATGGATCTTCATTTTGAAAATCATTCCATTCCCTATAAAGGGATTAATCTTCCCGCGTATTTCATTTCTCCGGATAACGATGGGGTAAAACGACATACCCTGATGATAGTCAGTGGATTTGATGGAACTTTGGAAGAAGAATTCTTAATGCGTGGTTTGGCGGCTGTAGAGCGAGGGTACAACGTCATTCATTTTGCTGGACCAGGTCAAATGGATGTTTTTAGAAAATACCCGGCGACCTTTTTTGAGCCTGATTATGAGCACGTAGTGAAACGAGTTATTGATTATTTTGAATCGCGTCACGAAATTAATAGAAACACCCTGGCGTTGATGGGTATTAGCTTTGGTGGTTATTTTGCTACCCGTGCGGCCAGCCATGAACCCCGAATTAAAGCCCTTATTGCCAATTCGCCTATTCTTGATTTGCATGCCTATATGTGTTCCTTTGTTACGATGGATCCGTGCAAAATGCCGGATTCAGATGATTTTGGCATCGATGATCTTCAATCTATTCCCAATGAAGTAATGCCTCCGCAACTTAAAGCACAATCAGAACAGCTCATCAGACGTTTTGGACAAAAAACGTTTAAACAAACCTTTGACTATTTGAAACAATTTACCGTAGGAGATTCGTTAACTCAGCTCAGTATTCCTTGTCTGGCTCTATTAGGTAAGAGTGAAGGGAATGAACCAGAACAGCAATTTAAGGAGTTTTGTGCCCTGACTGAAGCCGCTCAACATGTGTTCAGCGATTTTGAAGGGGCAGGCGGTCATTGTCAGGTCGGAAATATCTCATACGCCAATGCCGTAGTTTATGATTGGCTTGATGATTTCGTATAAGACCCTCATCAGCTTTATACGAGTAATTGAGTTCGTTTACTCCTGCTTCAACACGAGGATCTCTTCTGCTATGATGATTTTACTGAACCAGGCTCCGCCTTTTCTCAGTTCATAGAACCTGAAATCAACTATTGAATCGTAGTAAGAGGCAGGCATAGAATCAATTCAACAGACGAATTCAGGTTAACACTAAAGGAATTAGTACCATGATACCCGAAGAGATAAAGAAAAAACCCAAAGGCCATATCGTTTTGTCTTCACATCCTGCAGGGCATACCGCTGCACCATTAAAAATCAGATGGGGTGAAGCCAATCCGAAAGAAAGAGGGCCCGTTGTCGCCTCATTGACCAATATTAAAAACAGAAACGTCATAGGAACTCATTCGGGATCTTATTCTGTATACCGAGCACTTGCTGTCGCCGCGGGAGTACTCGATCCGGAACACGTACCCGATCTAACCGATACCACTCCACCTGTAACAATAGGGCCTCATAAACAATGGAGTGAACCGGGAAAAATTATCTCGCTTGACCCCTGGGGTCATATGGTGGCTACCGTTTTTGAGGATGAAATTAAAGCAGGTTACGACATTAGGCCTACTATTGCAGTAACCAAGGCCCATATCAACATCCCTGAATTACACACCGCAATTCAAAAAGGCCGGCTAAAACCGGATGGCAAGATATTAAGCGAATCCGGTGATGTAGTGGTAACGAAAGCGGCGGTAGAACCAGTCTGGTATTTGCCTGGTATTGCCGAACGCTTCCAGATTTCAGAATCATTATTACGCCGAACCTTATTCGAGCAAACTGCAGGTATGTTCCCGGAATTAATCACGCGCAGTGATCTGGATGTCTTCCTTCCTCCAATTGGCGGTTTAACGGCTTATTTTTTTGGGGATGTAACCACAATTCATGATCCCAAAATTGAATTAACCTGCCGTATTCATGATGAATGTAATGGTTCCGATGTGTTCGGATCAGACATATGCACTTGCAGACCCTATCTGACTCATGGTATCGAATTATGCATCGAATCGGCCCAAAGAGGTGGAGCAGGACTCATTGTATATAATCGCAAAGAAGGAAGAGCCTTGGGCGAGGTCACCAAGTTTCTGGTGTATAACGCGCGCAAACGACAAAAAGGCGGAGATACGGCAGCCAAATATTTTGAACGGACTGAATGCGTCGCAGGGGCACAGGACATGCGTTTTCAGGAGTTAATGTCTGATTTTATTCATTGGTTGGGAATCACTAAAATTCACCGCTTTGTGTCCATGTCCAACATGAAATATGAAGCATTGAATAAAGCAGGAATAGACATTGTTGAACGGATTAAAATACCCAATGATCTCATTCCACCAGATGCCAATGTTGAAATGGATGCCAAACGAGCAGCAGGCTACTACTCACCTGACGGCATTATTGATATTAATGAATTAGCTCTTCCTAAGGGGCGCAGTCTTCATGAATAACGAAGCACAACAACTAGATAACATTCTGGAAACATTGAACGATCCTGCAACCATTCGAATTCAGGCTCATCGTCTGCTGGCTTTGGCAAAACAGGATCAACTGGATTTTTTTACTGTAAATCCTGAAAAAATGATGCCCACCGCGTCCTATATCATTGATGTGATAATGGAGAATTACCCCGATTTACAAGTGCCCTATCACAGCAGATGGCGCCATTTTGAAGCCGGAGGAACAGACCGAATTAGTGTTCTGCTTAACCAGCTAAGTCATCTTCCTTCGGATGAACTTGGAAAAATACTCTTTGAGCTGGTCATAATCAGTGTTTTTCTGGATGCTGGCGCTGGTCCGTTATGGCGCTATAAAGAAAAACTGACCGATGAAGAATACACTCGTTCTGAGGGTCTTGCCCTGGCAAGTTTATCCTTGTATCAGAGTGGTGTGTTCAGCAATCACCCAGAAACACCCTATCGTGTCGATGCAGACCGTTTAATCGCATTTAAAGAACAGGATTTACTGGATTGTTTTCAAGTATCAGCAAATAATCCGCTTGAGGGTGTTTCAGGAAGAGTGGCATTACTCAACAGACTAGGAACACTATTAAAAGAACACCCCCAATATTTTGATCAATACGGAAGGCTTGGCGATTTTTATTTGCATGTCAATTCACTGAAAACATCACAGAACGTTTCGGCAAAAATTCTTTTTCAAGCCGTACTAAATGCCTTTAAGGATGTTTGGCCCATCAGATTATCATTAAACGGCATTTCTCTGGGCGATGTTTGGATGCATCAAGCACTAAAATCGAATGAACCCGGTTCTGAATACATCCCCTTCCATAAATTATCTCAATGGCTAACCTACTCACTGATTGAACCGCTGGAACATGCCGGTATCCAGGTAACCGATTTAGAGTCACTTACTGGTTTGCCTGAGTACAGAAATGGGGGCTTACTCATTGACTCAGAGCTTCTGAATGTTAAAAATAAAGAGTTACTAACAAAGCCACAAGATCCCGGATCAGAGGCAATTGTCGAATGGAGGGCTTTAACCGTAGCTCTGTTGGATGAACTGGCTGACCTGATCAGAAAGCAATTACATCTGGATGTTCATGCTCTGCCTCTGGCAAAAATTCTTCAGGGAGGCACCTGGGAGGCTGGTCGACGTATTGCTAAAGAAAAACGAATTCATGGGACACCCCCCATACAAATCATCAGTGATGGCACCGTTTTTTAATAAGGAATGTTCATGGACACAAAAAAAATAGTTGTAATAAATCACCCTTTGGTTCAACACAAGCTCACGATTATGCGAAAATCAGAGACCAGCACCGTCAAATTTCGCACTCTAATGCATGAAATCAGCATGCTTCTGGCGTATGAAGTAACTCGCGATCTGGAAATTGAATATGAGGAAATAACCACCCCGATTACAACGATGCAATCCCCGGTTTTAAAAGGGAAGAAGATGGTGTTTGTATCCATACTACGTGCCGGAAATGGTCTTCTGGATGGTATGTTACAACTTGTTCCTACAGCGCGAATTGGGCATATTGGTCTTTATAGAGATCCTAAAACGCTTGAACCTATTGAATACTATTTTAAACTCCCGGAACACACTCAGGATCGTGACGTTATTGTCGTGGATCCCATGCTTGCCACTGGAAATTCTGCTATTGCTGCAGTGCGAGAAATTAAGGCCATCAATCCAAAATCCATAAAATTCCTTTGCTTGCTTGCGTCTCCGGAAGGACTATCATCATTCCATGAAGAGCACCCGGATGTTCCTGTATTTACGGCATCTATAGATAAACAATTAAATGAAAAAGGATATATAGTACCTGGTCTGGGCGATGCCGGTGACAGGCTCTATGGAACCAAGCTTTCTGACTAGAAGCTGTTGATAATGGTTCCATCACCTCTAATTGGTGCGGCTTGTTCTTAAGGGATACGCACTGATTATAAACGCACATTCATTAATCTTAATTTGCAATTACTATAAGGTTGTCTTCTCCGCGAAAGCGGGAAGCCACCCTGATAAAATAATCGTACCGATGCATCTATCTGAATGCTCTTCCCTGGCTGTTTCAAAAGAGAACCCGTTTATACGCTGTATGTAATAACTCGATACAGGAGCTAACTATGTCAGATTTGGATTCCAGAGAAGTCAGCATAATCAATGCAATTCAGCGCAATTATCAACACCAGCTTCACAATCAAATGCTCACACATTACGGTGTCTATTTAGATCAATCAGAATATCCTGAAAAAATTTATTCATGGATAGAAATAATAGGAGAAACGCGTTTATTAGCTGAACATTATCTGGATACTCTCATTCATCAACTAACCCCTTCCACAACTGCATCATTAATCAATGAATCTTCAGGTTTCTGGTTTTACATCAATAAAGCCAAACTCATCATTCCAGAGTCTGTCAGGAACTTTGTTTCTGATTTAAGTTTTGAGACGAGCGATTACACCTTGTTTAATTCAGTTACCTCTGAATTATTTTCCTTATCTCTGGGAAACTCTATTACGGAGGTTTTATTCGACTATTTCAAAACTCAATTTAGCGGCAATCAACAGGAAGCTCAAAAACAATTTACCAACATCCTGGATCAACAAAAGGAATTATCCGAATTAATCAAATACGAATGCAAACACATTTCGATTGAACTCATTAAACTGTTTCATTTCAGAGAAATGCTGCTTCTGGGAAAAATCAGTCGAGCAACCATGGAACCGGATGTACGTGCCGAATTTATCCGAAGAGCACGTCTTAAAGATAAATCACCCGATACAATTAATTTTGCAATTGAATTCTATTTTGCTCGAGAGCTGAGCACCATATTTAATAAGGGATTTCAATCGCTTTATCAGGTTCATGATAGTGAAATACGATCAGAGCTTCAATCACCGTTCATTAAATGGATTAATCAACTATCCGAATCGGATAAAGTCAGACACGCTTTTACACAAGAAATTCAATTAAAGTTCATGATCATTTCTCGAGATTTTTTACTGGAGCAGATGAATCAGCTGGGCTTTCTGGCAAAGCATGCTCTCGTTTTTTCTCTAATAACCGGACTAATCGTTGCTACCGTTCTTGCAGTAACCATCACACTAACCCTTGGGGCAGCATTTTTATGGAGTATAGGTGCTCTGACTTCAGTAGGATTTCTACTTGCCAGTATAGGCGCCTATTTTCTAATTAATTCTCTTGATTTCATTACTTATAAACGTAACTCGGATAACAGAAATCAGATTCATCGCGCAATCAGCATGATCAATAATGAATACCTGCGCTTAAAAAAAGAATTAATTCAAAGCAAGGAAACCTCCGCTGAAGTGATTGAGCGTACACGTGATTTCAAACACATCAATCAAAAATTTCTCTACGCTTTCGAGGGGCATAAAGTCGCAAGAGGCTCAGTATCTGGCTGGTTGAGAGAATATGCTTCGCGTTACCGACACAGTAAAGCCGTGGAAATCGATCTGGGGCATGAATACAAGGAATTAATTATTCAGAGTAAAAAACAAACAGAACATCTGATTCACTCAATCAATAACAAGGAATCCCGTGTATTGAATCACTGGATTGCAGGAACCCAATCGTATTTAAGCAAAATCCAGCATGCTGATGTCATTAAAGAATTTGAATTAATTCAAAAAATCAAAGAACAAGTATTAGAAGTCATAGGCCTTACTTACTATTCTCCTCCCAAATTGCTTGATTTCTATTGTGCTCCTTTATCTCAAGGGGGCTTAGGGGGAAATGAATCGGATTTTTCCCACATCAGACGATTCGCCCCAATCAAAGCAAACCCTAACGAATACGCAAATCCTTATGATTATTTATGCTCTACTGCCCTTAATTTATTTAAAAAATACGAACCACGTAACACCTCAGAGCTTATATTTTCAGGTGATCCAGAATACCGTCAAATGTTAGGGATTTCTCGCGGTGATTATGGGATCTCGATAACTGCAGATAACATCAATGCCTATCTTAATAATTCCTATGCCTTTTTACTGTCCTTATGCAATAAAATATCTCCAGGCTTAGGACTTGATCCCTTACAACAATCCGCCAGGGTCAAAGATGAATTTATCCTATATCGAATGTTATTATTAAAGCAGCTGTCTACTCTTTGCCTGGCTGAAAATAAGGAAGTGAATACCGAAATCAAATTGAAAATAAAACGATTTATTAAAAATCGATTCCATCTCGATCCTGATGTTATTTTTGATGACCTTACCAATCAACGCTTCTTATTGAATAAAGAAGTACAAAATTCTCGAACCTACAAAAACAGCGATCTCTTTTCGGTTACAGACCTTGAGCTGGAAAATATTACTCAGGCAATCACCCTTGATGTGGCCTATAACTCCAATAATTTCAAATTAATCGATATTTTGGATTATTACCTTGATGATTTTTTACACAACAATAGTGATCGCCCCGCTAAAATATTCGCTTACGGTGATACTGAACACGAATTGAATCCACAAGGAACGAAGCAATTTTATAAAATGATGTCCCAATACTGCACTAATACCAGTGCTTTTTTAAATCACTCTCTAACTAATAAAGCATTAACAGCAACTCATATTCTGGAGTGTTATCAATACAATATTTCGCTTCAGGTGTATAAAACCCAATTACGCATTATTAAATGCATCAAAGATTTAAATAAGCCCAACGCTCATTCGGATAATACAGAACAACAAATGAGGTTTCTTCTCAGTACATTCAACCAATTGCATCAATTCGCCAAAGCCCATTGTTGCAAACTTAAAAGTAGTTCACCTTGTACTAAATTGTTTGATCTTGTGTGGAGCAAATTCAATAATCCAGGAAAATCAAACGACTGGATTAAGCATCTGGATTCAGAGGAAGCGATCAAGTATATGATTCATTCCCTACCGGAACAAGTGCAGCTTTCTGCTCCCAAGACCACTATACCCAAGGGATTCTTTAGCCAAAAAAGCACCAATAAATGCACCATAAACGATCACCCTGCTGAGGTTTTAGCGCTAAAATAGCCTGATTCAGTTGGATAAAACGCATACCCCGTATTCGGCTAGCTGCCGTAATACGGGATAATTAGGCATTCAATGAACTCCATCAATCAACGCACTTTACGGCCTGGCATCGAGTCGTGATGATTTAGCTCATCTGAAACACTGATTTGTGTACCCAGGTTACCACCAAAAAAGCCGGGGCGTGCGGGGCGTTTTGCGACAAAATCTTCCATATGAGTTACCACATCCACTGGGCAATCCTTTTCTTTAACATGATCCCTACCTAAGGGAGCGAGCATATTCACTCTTCTGGAAAAATCAAAAGCGGTATCATTAAAATCGCTACTGTCAGGATTTTGGAAATACATTTTGAAATAATGGCTGTTAGTCACCCAGTTAAATGCTGATTTGACTCCATTAAAGGTGCTGTACCATGCTGATTTCAAACTGTGCAGCAAATCCCGACATCCCTTTATGAACCCGTGCGTTATTTGAGACACGTTAGTGCTCCACCAGATTGGACGTAAAATATGTGATTTTACTCGCTGTAAAACAGCCACTATATGTTTATTCGCATCTGCGCTTACTTCCCCGCCAGCACTTAAACCTTGAGTGATACCGTGGATATAAAATCCTTTTCTGGAGAATCCGCTTAACACAGAATAATCAGAGGATATCTGCATACCCGCTAACTGGTTTGATATTTTGGATCGGAGTTTAGGTTGCTGTCCTGTACCAATAGAACCTTTTCTGTCCTGATCGTTGTAATAACAGTGACAATCCAATACTTCTTCGATCAGAGAGGTAATGGTATCCAGCATTTGTTTAGCCGGTAATTGTTCAAAATCGAAATCAGAACTCTCTTCAGGTATCGTCATAAACTCCTTGGTGAGAGCCACTCTGTTCTGATTTCTGATTAAAGAGAGGAATCGCAAATACTGCTTTGCGTCCTCAGCCGGATGTTGTCGCTTAAAGGCATTAAAAATGACCGTTAAATCCGCTTCATTTAAAAATCCTGTAATGCTATCAATAACCTTGATAAATCTGGGATGAAATAAAATAGGAGACATGGTATCCATGATCAATCCTGGCATCTCATTTTTATTCAATTTCTGGCCTACATGATCCACAATATCCTGAACAAAGAGCTGGAATTTATTGATCCGGATATCTAGCGGTTCTATCTGCTGCAATCCTGGGTTTATGGATTTTATGCATGTTAATAATGTCTCTTTAGTCAAAGTCTCAATTCCATATGGAATAACCTGTACCGCCAAAGCATTAATACCCTCCTCCGTACTCAAGGAAGCCATTAATAACTCGTAGTCCTGAGGATTAAACGAGTTCTTTAATAAATCAAGGAACTGATCACTTTTTAATACCGATCTTAAAGTCATTTTAACCCAATCTTTCTGCAACAGCTTCGTAGAAATTTGAGCGTGACGCGCTGGGTTGTGGATATCAGCCTCCACTAAGTGACTACTCTCAGGAACCAATTGATTAATTATATTTAACGCGTTGCTCTTAATTGACTCGTCATCTCCGGCCAATAAATTATCGAGTTTCTTCTGATATTGAACCATCACGTCAAAGAACCTTTTGGAGTTTTGCTCTACGGCAAGAAACTGTTCTTTTTTAGCATCATCTTTAATGAATTGTGCTAACAAAGGAAGTAAATGCCTCAAGCCTATCTGCACAAATTGTTCCCGAAGCTCTTTAGAAATATTATTTAAGGGATTAAGGGTCAAATCACTCACTATAACATTGAGCTCTGATACTGCCAGTTCACCCGCCTGTATTGAAGATTGATAATTCGCTTTTAAATGTTTATTAAACAACTTCAGCATCTTTTCTGGTGTGGGTATCCCCTGCTGGCCACCAATCTGCCGTTCAATTAATTCCCTGGCCACTAGAATCATCATTGGATAATTTTGCTGCACATCACGCTTTAAATTCATCCACTGATCAAAGGGCAACAGCAAAGCAATCGCATCAAGGAATTCATCACTGCTCAAGAAATCGGCAACAGGTCGGTCATACAGATATTGCTCATTAAGACTCCAGGAGGATGGCGCCATCAATTTACCCAACATCAAACGGCTTACGCTTGTTGTGCCAATGTTATGAAGCTCATTACTGACCAATTCAGTAGTGTGCTCCATTTCATCATTCACATTAATTGGTTCAGGCAACGGTTCATCGATTAAATTGGAAAAAATCAGATGAGCCAACTGGCTAGTATTACTTGAGTTCAGAGTCTTTAACTCCTGAAAATGCTCATTAAGACATGTTATTAACCTGGCTTTATTCGATGCTTTGGCCAGCAGTTCTTCACGAAACTCCAATGGATAATGATTGACTAATAAGGGAAGTAGCTTGTTCATGATCACTGCAGTGAGTTTATCAACCACTTCGCCATCAAGACTTTGGAACAACTGACTATGTATCTGCACTTGCAATGCATCAATCTCGTGTTTCAGACTTGTAACGACCTGATCGACAGGCTTAATTTTTTGTTTCTTGAAAAAGGTGCTGAATTCATTAAAAATAAACTCAGGAGATAGTTCGGCACGATTTTGAATAAATTGAGTCATCAAATGCTGTGCAAATACCCTGGCATTTTTGCTTTTACTTAAAACATCCATCACTAAACGCGTATCAGCATAAGTTAAAAACGCAGAAAGATATTTTGCAAGATCGTTTTGTAGAAAAAGAGCCAATTGATTGGTAAAACTAACTTGAAGCTTGGGATCCGCGGCTAAAATAGCGTCAGGCGTATCATTGAACAATGATACTAATCCTTCCATTTTCTTAGGATAATGCACTATATCACTTGCTTGTAAATCACCAAGCCCAGGAATCTGTTGTAAAAAAGTCAGCACAGTTGATTCAAGATGAGAGGAATTATTACCGATTAGTGAATCAAGTAAGGGTAAATGCGCATGTAAATAGTTTAGACTATCAGGACATGTGGATAACGCCTGTGCTACTTTAGCTTTCTTTGCATCAATAACCATATTCATCAACACGGGTTCCAACAACTGCTTTTGGTAAACGCGATACTTGGTAACATCCTCTGTATTCAAAAACTTGACGATATTTTTATTAATATGCGTGGTTATTCCTTGTGATTTTTTACTCATCCATTTTTTAAACTCAAGCGCAGTGGACATATTGCCTATAATTTTTTTAAAACTGGTTCCATTCAGAATTTTTATGTACACATCATCAGGATGTTTGGGATCCCCAGGATCCGATTTTGGTGTTCTATGACCAAACCATGAATGATAAAAAATTTGAAACGCGACAGGAATCCGCTTCACTGTATAATAAATTTCAGCAATAAAATTCAATGTATGGCTTAAAGCACGCAGGAATATCGAGATGCGATAAGGTTGCTTGATATGAGCTATTTCTTTATCAAGTCCTTGCATCGCATAACGAACTACATCGGTCAATTGCGCTCGACTCAATTTGATCTGATGGCTGTTTTTATTATTGATATCGCGCAGCGCATGAGCAATGAATTTTAATACCTGACGCTTTAACCGATCAGGATTAATCGTTTCATCGTCATCCAGATTTGCGTAGACCCAATCAATGATTTGTTGGCTTACTTTAGTGCCCAAAACCTGAATGTATTGATTGTTGTAGTCTTTTTGTGCTTTAAATAATTCAGGGTAATAATCATTTTTTTGCAGATTTCTCAGCTTAAAAACAGTTTTTTGACCCCGTCCCAAACTGTGTATGTAAGAAGGTACTATAGTAGAATCCAATCCTCTATTACGGCCTATGCCCTGAATTTGAGTATCCGGGCTATTCGTACTGCTTAACGTTTCTTCTGCAATATTGATGACGGTATGCAAATTTCTGTCACTAAATCCTTCCGTTTTTTTATTACTGACATAGACACCGACAAAACCCAGGCGAAAATAATTATCAGCAACTTCTTCCGATATATTTAAATAAGAGGGCACAAATACTGACTCAGTAGAGGTATCGTTTAAAATTTCCAAGGAAGTATGTTTGCGCTTCTTGGCGTCTTTATTCAGAACTCCATTATTATCATACAAAGAATAAACATGCCGCTTTAATCCAGCGAATGGTTTTGATTCTGCAATGGGTGTTTCAGCATCCTTCATACCCTGCATCACCCCCATCACCAAATGATGTTCAGCAAAGTCCTCAAACGACCGTGAAAATTGCCATCGATTTCTTTTAATTTTATCGATTAAATGATTATATACAGGCCAGTTATCAATGAAATCAGTTAAATCCTTATTATTTGCAGAAAGGCTTCGGTCAAATTGTTTGTTGATCATGAGCTGCAGCACATCAGACAATTCAGCCAATAAACTGCCTATAGCTCGAGCGCCATCCGGGTCTATTTCTTTCGCGAGTTTTTGTTGGTAATACAATGCGGTTCGTGGTTGAAAACGACTGACAACCAATTGCTGAAAATCGTTCATATTCAATTTGCGCAAACGATTATGTTCTATTTCATCAAGTCCGGTAATGTCAGTGAGCACGTACTCAATCAAGTTATGAAAAATTGTATTTTTAATTTGTTGTGCCAAAGAAGGATTGCCCTGAGTGATGCTCACCTGCCATTCATCAGGTTTTAACGAAGCGTGGTATTCCCTCCTCTTATCCTCCAGATCCTTTTGAATCACTGAAACTTCCGCATCGGGTAAATGAAAGAAATTGGCGACATCCGAACGATCGACCAAATTACCATTGCGATAGACGTCTCGTCTGAAGTACGAATTATTTTGCAGCGAATTACAAAAATTCACTAATGTTTCATTGTCATCAACGATACAAAGCATTTTGCGCGCAGCCGGAACCTGCATTCTCCAACGAGCAGAGGACTCATCTTCTTTATCAAAATGGTAATAAAGCAAATCATCAACCAGAGAAACAGCCGCTGAACTTTGCTCAGGCTGGATGGCATTAGTTAAACGCAATAATAAGCCATTAAACATATTGTTCCAGAACTCAGCCGTCCAAAATTGATAGGTTTTTAATTTATTTCTATCTGTAATATTTCGCGCCTGAAAAGAAACCAGTTTAGGAAACTGCCCTTGCCCTGCTTCCATCTTTTGTCCACTCGACATAATCGCTACTGGTTTATTACCGGAAAGTTTATAAGTCTCCTGATTAGGAGTGGCGGTTAGAAACATGGACAGCTTTTTTTGCGACAGCTCAATCAGCCGAATTCGGCGTCGCTCGGCTTTCATAATTAAATGCTGTTCATCAAATGCCAAAAAAGTATGCTCTGAATCGGCCCCATCGAGATCGTGGTAATGTCGATCAAGAAGATACTCACTGGAGCCGATGATAATCGTTCCCGAAGTATTTTTGTTTTTTAGAGATTTTAAAGCCTTTTCTGCTGCAGGATTATTTTCCTTCTCGCGCAATATAAAAAGAGAGTCAACAAATGAATCGGGTAATAACCGTTTTAAATCCCTGGCAAACTGATGTGCCAATCGATCAGGAACGGCAAAAACACCATTATTACCAGACAAAGCCAAAACGAGCATCCACAATGCCTGAACATAAGTCTTGCCAGAACCGGTTGCCAAAGCGACCAATAAGTTGCTGATCTCTGTTTCACTTTCAATTTTTTCAATAATATGATGAAGAGTAACCAGATGCGTTCGGTACAAATCAATTTTCCCAATACCGCCGATCACCAACTGATTATTTATTGTGTTTGAAACGGCAGGCTCACCACTATCATCAGGAATATGCAGGGTGAATTGTTGGCTGGATAATAAATGAAGAGCGTCCTGATCAGGGTAACTGTTTATTTTTTTTACTTCTGGCATGCTCTTGGCAGCTAATGGTTTTGAAAACTCAACTTTAAGGGTATTGTCTTTTTCTGGCTTTAAAACCAGCTTGTAGTTCACGCCATTGATCAACACGACCTGTTCGTACTGTTTTTCTTTAATGGCCTGCTGACATAACTCAAAAATACTTTTTTTACCACTCTCTGTTGTAAAGGTTCGTGATTTAAAAAAGTCAAGGGCGGCATAAGCTAAATAAACTCCATGGGCAGAAGACAGGAGTTTATTCTTTTCAGCAGGATTAAGTTTCATAATGTATATATAATTTCTCGCAACAACATGCGCAAAATTATACCACAATTTCATTTAAAAACACCCAACTGACTAATGGTAACGCATAAAATTACGCTTCACCTTTGTACATGGTAAAAAACTGTCATGCCCGCGCAGGCAAGACAGTTTTTTTTGTCCTGTACGCAGTCATGCTCGCGCTGGCAAGACAGTTTTTTTATCATGCATAGAGACGATTCACTGTGGTATTTTGTTTGCGATTCTGACTCATCACCTTTCTTCAAAACGAGGCTATATCAAGTGTTTCAGCGAGTTGAAGGATAGTTTAAATTTGTATTATAGAACATATATCTTATCGAACAAAACAATCCCCATTGGCTTGATTTGGGTATCGGATTATTTTGATAAATGGCTGCCCGCCGGCGCGGGCATGACAGTTTTTTTTGTCATGCATAGAGACGATTCACTGAGGTATACTGTTTGCAATTCAGAATCATCACCTTTCTGCAAAAGGCTTTGCGCCTGCTCGTAATCAAAAGAGTGTTGCCAGGTAGAAATAATGATGGTTGCTATAGCATTTCCAATCATATTGATGATTGAACGTCCTTCATTCATAAATTTATCGATTCCCAACACTAAAACCACTCCAGCCGCAGGAATATGACCTATAGTCGCCAGAGAACTGGCCAGTACTATAAATCCGCTGCCAGACACTCCTGCTGCACCTTTTGAACTGATGACCATCACTCCCAAAAGCGCTAGCTCCTGCCATACAGTCAGTTCAGTATTGGTTGCCTGAGCGATAAACATGGCTGCCAATGTCAGGTAAATGGCAGTTCCGGCAAGATTAAACGAATAACCTAACGGCAATACCAAACCAACCACTGATTTTTCACAGCCCAGATTTTCGAGTTTTTGCATCAGGCTGGGCAAAACTGTTTCTGAAGAAGCGGTCGCCCAAACGATGACTAACTCATCTTTTAAATAGCGAACAAGATGCCCAATATTAATTTTGCAATACCAGTGCAAAATAGTACCCAGCACAACAAGAATAAACACTATCGAAGTCAGATAGAAACAAGCTAACAAGCCTATCAGATTAATTAATGGTGCGATGCCAAATTTTCCTACACTAAAGGCCATAGCGGCAAAAGTAGCTACCGGCGCCATATACATCACTAAATGGATCATTTTAAAAAACACTCGAGCGATTACATCCATAGTTTCTACTATGTATTTTCCAGTAGAACCCGTCAAAATTAATCCTATCGAGAACAATATTGAAATAAAAATCACCTGCAGCATTTCACCATCAACAAAGGCACTGGTGAATGTTCTGGGAATGATATTCATCAGCAACTCAGTCATATTGGTTGCTTGATGTGCTGAACCCAAATAGGAACTGGCTTCATCGATATTCAGTGAGGCGGGATCAATATTCAATCCAACCCCTGGCTTGAAATAATCCGCTGCTCCCAAGCCTAGCATTAATGCAATTGTAGTGGTGATCATAAAAAAGAATAGAGACACACCTGCCAAGCGGCCAATCTGCCTCATGTCATTCATTGCCGCTATGCCGGAAACAAGCGTAAGAAAAATGATGGGAGAAATCAGCATTTTAATTATTTTGATAAACGCATCAGAAAGGAATTTGAGGTGAACAGAAAAATCAGGAGACATATACCCAAGAAGGACACCTAATAAAACGCCAAGAAGAACCTGTACATAGAGTTTTTTTAAAACATTCATTTATATTCTCCGAGTCGTTTACTGAGGTCTGACATGCAAAAAAAATTCATGAAGCTTTAAAAACTCATTTAAGAAATAAACAAAATCATTATTACATGTTTTTTTTATGGATTACCAGTGGGATTGTCTTCTTACAAACCCTAATAATGGTTTTATTGGAACGTATCTCTGTGCAAGACAAAAAAAACTGTCTTGCCCGCATAGGCGGGCAACTATTTGGCATTTGGCACTGCAGTAAGATGAGATAACTCAAGGAGGTAATATGGAGTGTATCAGTGTGCTGAAAAAGAGTTTAAACATGGAAAAAAATAATCCCCACTGGCTCTTTGACATCGGTTAATTTAGATGAATGGTTGCCCTCCTATGCGGGCAAGACAGATTTTTTTGTAATAAGGCGACCCGGTCCCGATTAAAAACCATTAATTAACACCAGGCCATTGGTATCTTTGCCATTACTAATATCGCAGCGCCATTCTACAACCAAATGGGATTGGTGATGGAGCGGATCAAAATAATCAACATAAAGTGTAGCAGTATCATCGTCAAACACACTCAAACGACCAAATACCGACCAAAAAACACCAGGCACAGGCAATTCGACGGAACTGGTCATTGTTGTTGTAACCGTATCTTTTAATTGCCCATTGACTCGAACGTTATAATGCAGGTATTGAGTGAAATTAAAACGGGTTGAGGCTCCAATAAGATTTTGCGCCAACTGGCTTTGAGTTGTTGGATCTGTAATCTGGCATCTGTCCAGATGTATGATTGCTTTCACATCATTACCGCTTTCAACAGCTTTGACCAGCTCGGTAAAATTCACTATTAACGCATTGTTCGTAGTGAAATCAGCATACGCATTATTAATGATTAGGCATAAGACAATCACAGATACTGAACCAGTCCAGGTTTTCATAAATAATCCTCTTTTACTCCAGTGCAAATGTCTTTAATTTAAATTAATTGTATTATCTTAATCCATAATTCGCCAGGAAATTTAATTTTATTTGAATTAATTGGTTTAAATTCCAAGTTCGGTGATAATAGAGAATAGTGCTGTATTGATTAAATCAAAGTTAAGCCAAAACAAGGCTCATACTTTATATTAACCAGACCCCCAGAGTGACAATGAACTATTTACATGACCTGATTCATTACATCCTTCATATTGACCTGTACTTGAATACCTTTGTTTCAACCTATGGATTTTGGACCTATCTGGCCTTATTTGCGGTGGTATTCTGTGAAACAGGATTAGTGGTCACCCCGATACTGCCCGGAGACTCTCTTTTGTTTGCAGCAGGAAGTATCGCGGCTCAACCAGGCAATCCCTTAAGCCTCAGCCTGTTGTTCTTCGTTCTGTTCATCGCATCAGTGCTGGGTAATCAAGTGAATTTTTTAATCGGCAGAGTGCTAGGCCCCCATATCTTTACGTCTAAAAAATCCTGGTTACTCAACAAAAAACATTTGCAGGAAACCCATGTATTTTATGAAAAGCATGGTGGGAAAACCCTCATTTTCGCTCGTTTTTTACCAATAATCCGAACTTTTGCGCCGTTCATTGCGGGTATTGGCACTATGGAAGTCCTTCATTTTTCACTTTACAACCTGGTAAGTGCTCTACTTTGGATTGGTAGTCTGCTAGGTCTAGGCTTCTTTTTAGGCTCGCTTCCTATTGTTAAAGAGAATTTTACATTGGTCATTTATGGCATCATTTTAATCTCTGTCTTACCGCCAATCATTACGTTTATGGGTAAAAAAGCCATACAACCCGTTAAAAAATAATGAAATTCAGCCCGGTAAAACCGGGCTTAAATAATCAGACCGCGTGCTCGTCGGGTAACTTAAGCTCAAACAAACTTCAGTGATACAGCCTGAATAAACACAAAAAAACAAATCCTCTTTATTTTCTATTCGTAACAGCAGGATCAGGAAGATTTAAAGAAGTAATAAACCCTTGAAGCATGGATTTAAACTGTTTGGAAGTTCGTTCCAAAGAGGGCTTAGGTCCATCCATCTGCAGCTCGTTGAGCAACATTGTTCTATAGGAATGAGCATAAGTATTACCATTCTTATTGTCTTTCAAATAATGAACTAACAATCGCTTCGCATCAATATAAGTACCTACTTTGGCAAACTCTGTATTAAACTGATACGCTCTTGCCCGACCGCTGCTTCCATGACGATGAAAGAATGAAAAATAGCAATTTCTTTCACTGTAATCAGTATAAGCAATGGTAGCGTTTGCAACACACTGCTTTAAACGAACCAATTTGTTGTCATCACTTTCCTCAAGTGCGGGAGAAGGTGGCAGCTCGTTCTGTTTAGCAGGTGGAACTGAATTTTGCGTCTCTATAGTTGGATTGGAGCCGGGGCGTGGTGGTTGGTTAACGGATGTTAAGTCTGAGGGCACACGGACAGCATTCACAATATTCGTAATCCGGGCACGCATCAACTCAGTCACCCAATGGGCGTTTCTCTGATTTATTAACGTAATGGTATGACGTTCTGGTACATCATGAAACTCTTGAATGGGTTGAGCATTTCTGTAAATATGCAGATTAACCTCAAACGCTCTGGCTAAATAATCCATATCCAAATGGGTTCCCCAATACGCCTCTCGGGTGATATGACTCATGGAAAGAATAATTGGAGAATCAGCACTGGGCGGCGTTTCTTTTGTTATCGCATCGGGTTTAACATGAGTACCGTACATTAGGCTTAAAAATAAGGGGATTAACATGAGGTGTTCATAATTCTCTCTGACCTTTGAACGATCAATCGCGGCTATAGCTCGTTTAACTGCAGCTGAATTGGCAAATTCATTATAACGGGGATCAATGTCCTGAGAATTTCTATAATAGAGTGCAGCGAAATTTATAAAATTACTGTTTGCCACTAATTGGGCATAATCCTGTTCTGGGTTTGCGCATGCTTCTCTTAACTCATTGAGACGATAATGATAATCTAACAATCTTAATGTCATTTGTAATTGAGTCAATAATCCTTTATTGGGTGCATCAAAGTCAAAAAGGATGATTGCATCGAATTGATCGAGTAAAGACTCATCAAACGCAACCAAGCGTTCAAACATGCGAGTGTTTTTATAGCTGTTTTCTTCCTGAATAATATTAATTAATCCAATAGCAAATGCATAAAATGCACAATCCCCGGAACCAGGATTATCCACTTCTTTG
Source organism: Legionella sp. km535 (assembly GCF_003990085.1). Lineage (NCBI taxonomy): Bacteria > Pseudomonadati > Pseudomonadota > Gammaproteobacteria > Legionellales > Legionellaceae > Legionella > Legionella sp. km535. The sequence goes on from NZ_RZGU01000005.1 coordinate 118,116, forward strand.
GGACTAAAATGAACTGCTTCGCTATTATCTTGAGAATCTGGTATCGCTTGAAGATTGGCAGGAGCCTCTACTGGTTTTGCTCCCTGAAATGCTTGCAAGGACGTCATATCTAATTTCTGTGGGCCAAATTGAACCTGCGGGTCAAAGTCAGAGTCATTGCACACTACATTCCAATGCTGCTCTCTGTTTTGGAGGCTGATTGGGGTCGTTTCATCAGAAGGATGTTCCAATTCATTTTCAATCAAGCTTAATGATAAAGCATCAGCCATCTCTTTTAAATCATGACAACCGTAACCTCTTTGAAAAGCATTGGGGTCAGCCTGAATCAATTGCATCACGAAATCCAATTGCGTACCTGCCTGGTGCCTTATCATGCTTTTGATGCTGCTAAAATCCTGGGTGTGATCCCAATCACGAATTAGAGGAACGAGATCTGCGATCAGTTTCTGCTTGTCCTTAAAATTCAAGTTATCAATTTTAGGACATTTGCTGTAATCCAAAGCATAAGCTGCAACTTGACCAACAATGAGCTGTTTATTATCTCGAACAAAGTTGGTCAGTTCATTTACTACCTCTTGTTCCAGATTTGCCTGATAGCGCTGATTGAGTTTAAATAAAGCTGGGGCTAAAATAAGCTCCCAATCCCTGGAATTATTATAATGGTTCAACCATTGTTTTAAAGTATCCCAGGTTTGAGGATTAAATTGAGGATGATGTTGAGCAAACTCTATCAGTAATTGCTGATAACCCGGGGTATCCTTTTTGCTGTCCAATCGACCGCTTTTTATTTCAATACCCAGTCCAATGGCCAGTGCATTAAATAAACAGGCACCATCTCCAGTAGCCTCAATTATTTTACCCATGCTTCCCCCAAGAGATGCTCTAAAACTCAATTACATGATCATATATTATCCTTTAAGACTGCTAAATAGTCAATGAGTTGGCGCAGTACCCTTCCTCATCCGGCGCTTAAAAAATTGACTATCCATTGCGCTATCAGCGAATCGTCTTCATGTAATTCCAATGATTTCATGCCTTGGGCCAATTTTAGTTCATCAACAGAATCCTCCCGAGAAATCATCAAATCACGCGAATATTCTTTAGTAAATTCTGGATGGCCTTGAATAGAAAAAAAATGCTCTTCAATTTGCATCATGTAATTAGGGCAAAAATCACTTCCAGCCAGAACCAGAGCGTTCTTAGGTAGCTCAACTACCTGATCCTGATGGCTAACCAGAATATTAAATTCCGGTTTAAATGGTTTCATCCAATCTTTTTGATGCACAACCTGATTTTGAGACATACCAACTCCCCAGCCTTTGGGAGATTTAATGACCTTCCCCCCTAAAGCTTTGGCAATCAATTGGTGCCCGAAACAGATACCAATGACTTTCTTTTTTGCAGCATGCAAGGTACGAATAAACTCTTCCAGCTGGTCTATCCAGGGATAGCCATCATTCACACCATGACGGCTCCCAGTGATAAGATAGGCATCAGCAGCATGAATATCAGGTGGCAGCAGTTCATGCTCTGCATCAAATACAGTGAATTCAATATGGGGATCTACAGGACGTAACAAATTGGCAAACATCTCCGGATATTGTCCATGTCGCGCAACAAATTCATCACTTACTTTATCGCATTTTAATATGCCTATTTTCATACTGTTCCCCAAGCCTCCTCCAGAATGGCTCTATAACGCTCTTGATCGAACACAATAGGATTGGAACCGGCTGCAGCATCTTCTGTGGCCATGCGCGCGATGCGATCAAATTGAGTATCATCAATACCTATCTGAGATAAAACAGGTTCAATTCTCAATTCAAGTCTCATTTGAAAAATCCAATCCATAAAACCATCGAACCCATTAGCCAAAGACAAATATTGAGTCAAACGAATTATTTTGCTTTCAATAGCCGGTCGATTGGCCATGAGAACATAAGGCATCAAGATCGCATTAAGTCGTCCATGATGCGCGTCATATACCGCGCCTAAAGGATGAGCCAGTGCGTGCATGGCTCCCAAACCACGCTGAAATGCGGTCGCTCCCATAGCAGAAGCAACAAGCATATTCGTTCGAGCCTCCAAATCACTGCCATTCTGATATGCCTTGATTAGATTTTCTTTGATTAAACGAATACCTTCCATGGCAATCCCTTCTGCCATAGGGTGATAATATGTTGCACAATAGGCTTCAAGACAATGTGATAAGGCATCCATCCCTGTAGCAGCAGTCAAAGAAGCGGGCAAACCCGTAGTTAACTCAGGATCCATGATAACAAGAGCTGGCAACATAGCAGGATGAAAAATAATTTTTTTAATTTGTTGTTCTGTATCCGTTATTACCGATGCTCGCCCAACCTCTGAGCCAGTGCCCGCAGTCGTCGGTATGGCAACAACAGGAGCCATGGTTGAAACGTTAACACGCTTCCAATTGTCCCCTACGTCTTCAAAATCCCACAGCGGTCTGTTTTGACCAACCATTAACGCGATTGCCTTTGCCGCATCTAGAGCTGAACCGCCACCCAGAGCGATAACCCCATCATGTTGACCTATCTGATAGGCGTTCACCCCAGCCATCACCTGTTCGCCAGTCGGATTTGCTTTAATCTGACTAAAAACACCGACATTCAAATCAGCAGCCCGACACCTATGCACTATGTCGGCTACCATTAATGTAGCAGCCAAACCTGGATCAGTAACCAGCAAGGGCGCCTTCATACCTAACTCCTCACACGCACCGGCCAGCTCCTGAATTCGTCCTGGTCCAACCCGAACCCGAGTTGGGTAATTCCAGTTAGCGGTTAATGATTGTTTGTTCATAAAAATAGGTTCCTTTTGCTTTTAAATACTGGTTTTTATATGAAAGGATTTAGGCCGGGTCAGGTGCTCATAACCTATGGAAGACAAGGTACATCCTCTACCGGAATTCTTAACGCTAGTCCAGGCTAAAGCCGGATCGAGATAGTCACATCGATTAATAAAAAAAGTTCCGGTATGTATTTGCTCACCTATCTCAACTCCTTTGTTGATGTCAGTGGTGAATACCGCTGCAGTTAAACCAAAGGAGCTGTCATTCATTAAACGAATTGCCTCCTCATCACTTGCCACTGACATGATTCCCACTGCTGGTCCAAAAGTCTCCTCAGTCATAATGCGCATGCTGTGATTTACCTGAGTCAAAATCTGTGGAGCGAGATAAGGAGTTCCAGGTTTATCCATTTTAAAATCAGCACTGTTGATGTGAGCTACAGCGCCCTGCTCTATTGCTTCCTGAATTTGAGTACGGACAAAATCGGCCGCTTCAGCACGAACCAAGGGACCTAATGTAGTTTGAGGATCGTCCGAACGCCCTAATTGATATTGCTTGGTCAGATGTACGGCTTTAGTAACGAACTCTTCAAATACATCCTGATGAACATAAATACGTTCAATACCGCAACAGGACTGACCTGAATTAAAAAAGGCTCCATCTATTGCAGTTTCCACTGCATGATCCAAATTCGCATCGGCACGAATGTATGCCGGATCTTTTCCTCCCAGCTCAAGCCCCACATTAATAAAACGTCCAGCTACGGCTCGCTCTACCATTTCTCCGCCGGCGATAGAGCCAGTAAACGCAATTGAATTAATCCGTTCTGATTGAATAACGTGTTCTGTATCACGATGAGTCAGATGCAGGTATTGAAATACTCCTTGCGGCAGACGAGCTTTTTTAAACGCATCATCAAAACGCTCTGCTACTAATGGGGTTTGAGCTGAATGCTTCAAGAGCACCACATTACCCGCCATAATAGCGGGTATAATGGCATTGACTGCAGTAAGAAAAGGATAATTCCATGGAGCAATAACAAAAACCACACCTAATGGTTCTCGTTTAATGTATCGAATAAAACCTGGTTTTTCAGGTAGCTCAATGGGGGCAAGAGCGGATTTCGCAGCAGCGATCATATAACGAGATCGCTCCTCCAATCCGTTAATTTCTCCTTGCGCATAACGAATCGGCCGCCCCATTTGCCAGCACAGCTCCTCAGCTATTGCCTCTTTCTCAGCTACCAGAAAATCTACAGCAGCAGTGCAATATTCTTCACGTTCAGCCAAGGATGAAAGACTCCATAATTTTTGTGCTGAATGGGCTTGGATTAACGCTTGCTCAATTTCTTGGTGATTGGCATAGGGTCGTTCTACATAGAGTGAATTATCTATGGGTGAATAAGTTCTCAAAATTTCAGTCATTGTTCGTCCAATTATCAATTTAATAAATCAGGGTCTGTTGACAATTCAAGTTTCGACGTTCCGCGAACAAGTCGCGGAACGTCGGCTTGAATATAATGAAATGTAAACAGCCCCCTAAATAATTTCAAAATAGCGGTCTAATTCCCAATCGGTTATATGCTTCCTGAACTCCCGCTCTTCCCATTCCCTTGTTGCCGCAAAATGAGCAACAAATTCTTTTCCAAATAATTGGTTAGCGGCATTGGAATATCGCAATTTTTGGGCAGCATCCCATAACGTCCGGGGCAAAGCCAGTTCGGGATTATGAGTCTGCTCATAAGAGTTCCCCTTTATTTCAGGTTCTGGTTCCCATTCCTGCTCGATGCCGTACAACCCTGAACCAATCGCCGCAGCCAAAGCCAGGTAAGGGTTAGCATCCGCAGAACCTAATCGATATTCAATACGCTGGGATTTATCGCTTCCAGGAATAACGCGTAAAGCTGTAGTTCTGTTCTCTACTCCCCAGGTTGCATCGGTAGGTGCCCAGTAGCCTGGAATTAATCGCGAATAACTGTTAACAGTGGGAGAAAACATAGCCAATAGTTCGGGCATTAATTTTTGTTGCCCGGCTAAAAAATGCCGTTGAATTTTACTCATATTATGAGTAGCGTCCTTAGCATAAAATGCAGATTGCCCTCCCTCTCGATACCTTAGAGACAAGTGAATATGACCACTCTGCCCGGGATAATTTGGAGACCACTTGGCCATAAACGTTGCCATTTTATTATTGCGCTGGGCAAGAATTTTCATAAATGTTTTAAACAGTGCCGCTTTATCTCCGGCAGCTTCAGCCAAATCTACGGCTATAGCCGCTTCGAGAACTCCGGGACCTGTTTCTGTATGCAATCCCTCTATTGAAAAATCCATTCGTTGTGCCATATCAAGTATTTGATGATAGAACTCGGCATGAACCGTATTGCGGATTATTGAATAGCCAAAATTATCCGGCGTAATTGGCTTTAAATTTCGATATCCTTTGGCACGCACGCTATCTGGCGTCTCATCAAAAACAAAAAACTCATATTCAAGGGCTGCATAAGCATCAAAGCCCATGTCTTCAGCTTTTTGAATAACTCGTCTTAACACGGCGCGAGGACAAATAGATTCTGCTTGTTGGTCAAATTCAGCAATAAACAACAACTGATTGTCTTCAAAGACTAAATCACGGCAAGAGGAAGGGATAATACGAGCCTGTGCATCAGGATAACCCGTATGCCATCCCGTGTAGTGTACATTATCATATAGTTTATCTTTCGAGTCCCAACCAAGTATGACATTACAAAAAGCAAAACCATGTTCCAGAGCAGAAAAAAACTTTTCACGACTCATATACTTGCCAAGCATGACTCCATCCATATCAAATATCCCTACTTTGACATGAGTGAGCTGTCTTTCTTCAACAATACGTTTTGCATCCTCAATGGTGCGAACTTCTCTCGACTTCAGCATGACATATCCTTATGTTTTAAATTGCTTTTAATTTGCAGGAGAATAATATTCGAGTGTAACCTGTCAAAAAGGAACTAACCAGAAATTAATAGACGGGACAGGATTCCGTTTTGAATCCAGCTTTTTAAAAATGACGCAGCCTTAATCCCCACCTCTTCAACCGCAATCCACTGACACAATCCTTCACAGAGCTCACCGAAGGACAAACCCTGAATTACAGCATCTAAAGCCCAGGCTTCTTCTTCAGACATACTGTAGTATTGAATCAGGTACTCCGAAGTTCGCCAAACCACCCAGGAGGTCGCTTTAATGGTCTTATTTATTTCTGGTAAAGCCTGATCATGAATCAACGTGTACCAAACAGGGATTGCATTCCAAAAATGGTTCAAGCGCTGAACTGATGAATGAAGAGTAAACTGCAACCCTGCCCAGGATTCAGCAGGAACATTACCCATTTCCTGAACCGTCAGAACCGGATCATCCGCCGCATCAAAAGCCAAAGTCATTTTCCATTCAAATTCCGCAAGCTCAGCCAAATAAGCATAGGGCTTATCGTAGTAATGGTGTACAAATTCGGCTAAAGCATCACCATACCATCTGATGGAACGATAGCTTGAAGGATGAGCATCAATATAACTGCCGCAGAGTTTATTAAATTCTTCGGTACCTAAGTAAGCATGTAATGCGGGATAGCTTGTTGTCAAACTCTCAATCAATCTTGATTTATAAGCATCACGATAAATACCCAGTCGAGTATCTATTAATACCTGTCCTGTTTGTTCGATAGAATTTTTAATATTAGAATGACCTGTTAACAGGAATTTTTGAAATTGACTCTGTAGGTCCAGAAGTTCTGTCATGCCGGAACCTCCTCCGTTAAGACCTGTTTCACAATGCGCCTGGCATGCTCCAGCTCATTTAAGAGTTCTTCAAAAGGAGGCATATTATCATCCCGTTCAATCATGGTAGACACAGGACCCAATTGTTGAATCGTATTAGCATACAAATCCCATACAGGTTGAATAACCGGAGCATCATGAGTATCAATAATGTAATCTCCATGATTGGAATGACCCGCTAAATGAATTTGGGCGACACGATCTGCGGGCATGGAATGAATATAGTCCAAAGCGTTAAATTGATGATTAACTGAACTGACATAAATGTTGTTTACGTCCAATAAAATATAACAACCTGATTTTTTTACTATTTCAGATAAAAATGCCCATTCGGTCATTTCAGATTGCCTGAAAGTAAGATAACTGGAAACGTTTTCTATTAATATTGCCCGTCCCAGGAAATCTTGTATTTGCTGAATTCGAGAAACGATATGGTTTATTGCTTCATGAGTGTAAGGCACCGGAAGCAAATCATGTACATTAAGGCCATCAACCCCTGTCCAACACAAATGATCCGAGATCCAGACGGGTTCAACGCGATCCGCCAGATTGCTCAACTGCTTCAGGTAGTCCATATCCAATGCATCACTGCTTCCCAAAGACAGTGACACACCATGCATCACTATAGGATAGTCTTGACGTATTTTATCAAGGTAATATAAAGGTTTCCCACCGGGTACCAAATAATTTTCACTTAAGATCTCGAACCAGTCCAAATCAGGTTTGCAAGTTAAGATTTCTTCATAATAATTGGGACGTAACCCTAAGCCAAATCCGAGATAAGGCATTTTGGGAATGTTGATAAGTTCTGATAATTCCATATATTCCCTGAACAATAAATAAAACCAGGCATGCGTGGCATGCCTGGAGTAAATCCTTTTACGGAACCCAGCTTATTGAGCTACAGTGCCGCCAGCTTTTTCACAATCTTCTTTAGTCATTTCAACAACGCCTTTTCCTTTGCATGAATTTTGACCTTTACATGCATTGTCAGCAGTTTTGCAAGCGCTTTGACCTTTACACGCGTTACCACCCTGGCATTGAACCATAGGTGCTGTAGTAGTTTCGACGGCAAATGCAGGAGCTAAAGCAAACATAGAAGCAGCACCCACTGCCAAAGCAGCACCAGTTAATTGTAATTTGTTCATCAAAGTTCCCTTTATATAATGAGTTAAATTTATTTTGAGGCAGACAAAATAAATTATTTTGTCCACAACATTCTAGAGAGTGATCTTCAAAATTGTCAAGGTACCGACTCCATTGCTCTTCAGAATTATTTTTAGATAAATATCAAGAACACGAGAATGCAAACGTATAGAGGGAGCAATAATACCAACAACTCCTCACTACCACATCAACCCACCCGAACCATAATCCAGGTGATAAACCCCGCCAATAAAACTAAAAGCCAACTTAAAAGATGCAAAGGAACAAAACCGAGCACATCCGCAAAAACAGGCAATTGAATAAATAATAAGGTACATAAAGCAATCATATAAATGATTATTCTTTTTCCTCGAAGATTCAAACCATTTAACGCAATGGTTATTCCGATACTGATTGCACTGAGCATCGCCAAAATTAAAGCTCTGGCATAATTATCAGTATAGCCCTGCTTCAAATAGAAGATAAAGCTTATTGTAACCATCATCGTGGTCACCACGCCGATGAACATTATTTTTTTCCAATCACCAGGACTAAAAAAATTATAATTCGTATTGCGTTCTTTAAGTCCAAGGCCATTATCTTCAGGCAGATCCTGAAAGATCAATAAAGCAGTTGGATGGATAATCAGCTCCAGAAAAACAATATGAATGGGATAAAAAGGCAAAGGATAGCCCATCAAAGGAATCAAGGCCGCTGAGAGTACAAATGGAAAATGAACCATCACTAAATAATTAAATGCTTGCCTGATATTTTTAAATAATTGTCGCCCTTCAGAGATAGCATTCACGATGCTGTCAAAATTATCATCCAGCAACACGATGTCAGATACTTCACGAGCACTTTGTGAACCCCTCTCCCCCATAGCAATCCCTATATTTCCAGCTTTAAGCGCTGGCACATCATTGACACCATCTCCTGTTACCGCAACCAATTCGCCTTTGCACTGCAATGCCTTGACCACATCATATTTTTGAATTGGAATCGCTCTGGCAATCACATCAATATCGAGTAAATTTTTATTAGCTGTCGGTCCGATATAATCATTCAATTCTTCAGCAAGAATCACCTTAGGATTACCAGCACCTAAACCTATTTGTCGGGCAATAGCTTGCGCTGTGGCAGGATGATCCCCGGTTATCATTAATACATGTATGTGTGACGCCTGACATTCCGCAATTGCCTCAACAACTCCCTGCCGTACCGGATCTGAAAAGGCAAGCAATCCCATCCATTCATAATCATGTCCTGGCTCATTTGAATCACTATCCTCTGCCATTTCTATTTTGGCACAGGCTATAACTTTAAACCGTAGTGCCGCCAATTCTTTTATTTTCGCCATCCAATGTTCTTTTTCCTGAGGACTTAGAGCAGATATTGCCATAATGGTTTCAGGCGCACCTTTAGTCACAATCAACCATTTAGAGTCTTTTGCTATTACAGAAGTTTCTCGTTTTCTGTCTTCAGTAAATGGAAATGTCCTCAATCTGGGTTCAATATTAAGCTGAGCCTTGTCTGCTTCATTCATGATGGCTATATCAAGAAGATCATAACTGTCCTTTCGAGAAGCAATGGCAGCTAAATACAATAATGATTGAGCGTCTATACTTGCAGCTGGGAAATACTGAGCAACTTTAAAGTGCCCTTCAGTAATGGTTCCAGTTTTATCGGAACAAATTACCGTGATACGACCCAAGTTCTCAACAGATACTGCACGTCGGACTAATGCTTTTTTTCGCGCCAAACGGTATACGCCCACCCCAAGATAAAAAGTAAGTACTAAAGGGAACTCATCTGGCAATGCAGCAACGGCCAATGTTGCAGCGCTAAGAATTGCATCAATAAGTCCAAAACCTTGAGTAATACGAACTGCGGCTAATAATAAGCACAAAAATCCTGCAATGCCTATCAATTGTAATACCAGCTTTCCGAGTGCTGCCTGTAAGGGCGTTTTTTCTTTGGTTGTTGCTAAAGCAGAATGAACTATCTGCCCATAAAGCGTTTCCTTACCAGTAAAAACAACTCTTAAAAGACCATGCCCTGTTAGAATTTTAGTCCCGGCAAATCCCCAGTAACTGGAGTCAACCGGACTGTCTTTATGTGTTAATTGCAAAGATGTTCCTGTACGTTTCACCACAGGAACTGATTCACCGGTTAATGAAGACTCCTCTATCTGGATATTCTCAGCAGTAAGAATTAATCCATCCGCCGGAATAATTTCCCCCGCTTGAATCATCACCAAATCACCAGGTACTAATTCAATTGAAGGAATACAAAGTTCTTTTCCAGAACGAATCACTCTTACTGATGTAGCCAAATGTCCAATCAGGCTCTGAGTCGAGGATTGCGTGCGCCAATGTAAAAAGGCATCCATCCCAACCAATGGAATAATGGCTAGCCCCAGAATAGTTGCTTCATGATAATTATTCAAAGAGGCAAACAAGACACTGGTAATCAATAAAAACCAAATCATGGGATCAGTCATGGTATTAATGATTAATTCATACCAGACGTTTACTTTTATGCCGGCGATATCATTGAGTCCGTATCGATTTCGGCGTCTTGATACGTCCTTATTATCAAGACTCCACTCAGCAGAAGCAGAGTCTTTAATTCTTGACCAGGCAATCTTGCGACGCATTCATTGTCCCTAAAGTTAGCTGAGTTCCACCTTTTGCAAATAAGTTGGCAGTTCACAAGTCCATTTAAATGTTTTTTCAATATGTTCTTTCAAGGCCTGAGAAGCCGATGGCTCTCCGTGAGTAATAAACACTTTTTGGGGTGCTTTTTCAAAATGACTTAACCAGGCTAAAATCTCCTCATAATCCGCATGTGCTGAAGCATTAGTTAATACTTTCATTTGAGCTTTCACCGGATATTGGTCACCATGAATTTTGACAGTAGGTTCATGCTGTAACATTCTATCACCTCGTGTACCTGAAGCCTGAAATCCCGTCATCAAAATGGTGTTTAAAGGATTGGTTACATAGACTTTCAAATGATGAAGCACCCTGCCGCCAGTCATCATACCGCTGGCAGAAATGATGATTTTAGGCTCATGATCACGGTCAATAGCCATGGATTCTTCAGAAGTCTGGACGTAACTCGCCACATGACACACCGCTCTACATAATTCAGGGCTGAGCTTGTGTTCACCGCTGTTTTTCAACAGCAGTTCTGTTGCATCAATAGCCATAGGACTATCCAGGTAGACTGGAATATCAGGAATCAAATTTTTCTGTTTTAAAAGATAAATATAGTAGAGGATGGTTTGCGAACGCCCAACTGCAAAAGCAGGTATGAGTACAGTACCCCCTCGATTGTATGTGGTATTAATGATATCAGCAATCACTTTGAGTGGATCAGATTTATCATGCAGTCTGTCACCGTAGGTCGATTCTATAATAAGATAATCCGCGCTCTTGAGGAGTTCTGAAGGTCGCATTATCGGATCGTTTAATCTCCCAATATCCCCACTGAACACGACTTTCCTCTGATTGTGTTGAACCTGTACAAATGCTGAACCCAGTATATGACCCGCTCGATGCCAGCTTATTTCTGCCTCACCTGGCATGGGATAAAGCGTATCGTAGTCCACTTCATCAAAATGCTTTAAAGAATGATAGGCATCTTCCTGAGTGTACAGAGGTACTGCGGGATGATGTTTACTGTATCCGTATTTATTGGCTCTTCGCGCATCCTCCTCTTGTAAAAAACCACTGTCAGGCAGCAGTATGGAGCACAGCTCTTTTGTAGCCTTGGTTGCGTAAATACGCCCCTTAAACCCCTGCTTGACCAATAAGGGAATATAGCCGCTGTGATCAATATGGGCATGGGTTAAAACAACTGCATCAATTAATTTGGGCGATATTGGGAAAGGAGACCAATTGCGTAATCTCAATTCTTTTAACCCTTGAAACAATCCGCAATCCACCAGAATTTTTTTATTATTCAGTTCGATTAGATATTTAGAACCCGTCACCGTACCTGTGGCACCCATAAAGGTCAATTTCATAATAATCCCTTTTTATTTAATGAGTTAATTATAATGCAGACAGGATGAGTACGAACAGTTTTTTATACTTTTTATTCAAAGAGGAACCTAAAGTACGATTACAGTTCCCCCCTCTGCTTTCCTCTCCAGTCGGTGGTACTGGCAAATTGTATTTCATTAACGCTCCAATAAAGCCAGGGGCTTTTTGACTATTCATCTTAATCTTTAATAGAACTTTTCTTTAAATTCTCAATCCACTTCTGTCGATTGGCTTTGCTCATATTGGACTTTTTAATTGCATAATGAAGGACATAAATGCCACCCTTACCTCGGGTAATCTTTTGAATTTCATCCTGTTGCAAGTTAACTGGTACGGTCACTTTAAATTCAAAAATCAATTGATCGGGCTGTTCTGCAATAGTATTGATGGAGTACGTAACCCCGGTTTTCTTCAAATTATCTACAAATGTTTTTTTAAATTGAGCGGGAGTTACTCCTTCCAAGCCTGATATAAACTGTGAGGTCACTAACTCCTTCCACTGATTAATATTATCTCCCACAGGAATATATTCCACCGTCCACCCTGCATTGGTTTTTTGCCCCCAGGCGGGTTTCCATGCTCTGTCATCAAAATGAATATTCTGCTGGTCATAAGTCAATATTACGGGGGCAACTGCATTGCCTGGCAGTGGGACGAGACTGCAATACGATTCGCCCTTATAAGTGAGATACTCCACGCATTTGGCATTATTTTCCTTCGTTACTTTAACTACATGTTCTGGAAGTGCAGAATTCGTGGAATCTGCATAACAATTCAACGCCATAAATACACCCAGGAAGCCAGCAATAACAAAATTCATCATTTCATCACAATTAATTCGTATGAGTTAATTGTAGACTCCTAGGACGCGCCTTGCATAACGAATTAATCAATCCGAATGCCGATAACCTCCTTCCAGTTTCCCAGTAATCCTTCCGCATATAATCGGGGCAAAATCTGTTGCCCCAATATGGAAGCACATTCAAATCCGCTTTCGCCATAATGGGCATCCAGCCAGACCAGCCTATCTATTTCATTTCCAGGAACCGGAATACCTTTTATGCTCACAATATAAGCACGCATCACTAATACTGCATCCTCATAAATTGCTTTAGCCTGAAAAATTCCATAAGGATAAATAGACAGTACCTCCACATTCAGCTCTTCATACAATTCTCGCCTTAATGCCTGTTCATCCGTTTCATCTTGTTCAATTTTACCACCTGGAACTATGAGTTCGCGAGCTGGTTTTCCACGTTTATGAACAGCCAAAACGCGGTCATAGGAATCAAAGATTAACGCACCTGCTTTATAAATCGTTGGCATAGCTGATTGATTCATGTTCGAAAACTCCATGATTAAATGTTGTTAATTTATCCAGACTGGCAATACACGGATTACTAATGTGCTTAGGTGTAGTAAAAACATGCTGGCAAGCGTCGCATTGGTGGCGTTGGTGAGGAATTACAGAATGTAGTCCCTTATCAAAATGAGGATGGTTACACTCAGGACAATTGATACTGAATAAATGATGATGAAGCTCTGGAATTGCCCTTTGAATCTGTAATACACGCACCATTTCAATGTCCAAAAGCACGTCGTCAATCCACACTTCACTGTATGTATTATCCACTACGCGCTTGTTTTCACCGTTGTAAGCATGTACATGGATCGCACTTTCTTCTGGGCGTTTCGCGGTCCAGATAATGGATGGATTGGATCCCCAAATCTGAAAACCACCTGGAAAACGATCGTAATCCAATTTAATTGTTCTTGCCGGACGTATTGACGGTCGTTGTACCTGAACATCACCCAACCACTCTTTAAACAGAATGATGGGATTAACAACACAACGTTCATTCGTTACGGTTACCTCACCACATTGATCGCAATAATGATCAAATGATGGACGTACGGCGGACAACCCTTTATCCAATAACTCGGCGCCACAATGATCACAATACCTGCTGACTATGACAAAATCAAAAATAGAGCTCATGGTATAGCTCACAGCACTGTCTTCAGTCAGAAGCACGCTTTTTCCCTGCCACCTCACTTCAATTTCAGAAAATGATTTATCTATGATTTTTTTTCCTGATTCATTGAATCGAGCATGAATATGGACGCCACGATCAAAAGCCTGATCATGACTGTCAAATACAGCAGGCAAAGCACCCCAGGCGGCAACACCACCTGGAAAATCGGATAGTTCTATAGCGCTAAGAGGTTTATTCAGTTGGGGATTCAAATCAGACATAGAGACACCTTAATAAATGGAAATTAAAGTATCCCTCGACCTGAAAGCAGGATTGTCGTCACAACTCGGGAGGAATCGAGAATAGTTGTAATCACCTGCTTCTAAAGCAGAAATTAGAGTACCGGAAAATGAATTTATATGTCAATATAAGAATTCGTAGCGTTTCATCACTGGATTGATGAACACTCAAAATACCCTGGACTATTCTAAATCAATTGTATAAGGAGATTGTCATGAACGGATGCAAGCTAAGCCCGGTTGGACTAGGTTTGTCTTTGGGAGTTCTTTGGGGATTATCCATGTTATTCCTGGGAATATCTGCTTATTATTACAGTTACGGTAAACCCTTTGTTGAAGCTGTAGCTTCGTTGTATTTAGGCTATGAGCCTTCCATAAAAGGCAGCATTATCGGAGGTATCTGTGGCTTTATCAATGCATTTATCACCGGTTTTCTTATTGCCTGGTTATACAATAAATTCAGTTGTTGTAAATGCAGTTGCTGTGGCACAAAAAACAAAGAAGAAACAAAAGCTTAGTTGGTGTAGGTCGGGCCGAGGCCCGACCTTACTTAGTCAATACTCTACACAAGAGACAGCGCAGAGCGAAGTTATGGATTCCGCGGTCAAAGCCGCGGAAATTCGAGTCATGACTTTTACTCAAATGTTAATCGAATTCCCGCGGCATTGACCGCGGGATCCACTGCGCTTAGCCAGTACTCTACTCAAGAGACAGCGCAGGGCGAAGTAAGCATATTACTGGCGAACAATAATGTTATTTTCTACAGTCTGCACTCCGGGTACTTGGCGTGCTATTTGCTCTGCAGTATCGCTTTGGCGAATTTTCTTCACATAACCGCTCAAAATAACGGTGTTCTGATTGGTCGCTACATGAACCTGTGCAATCTGCGGATCGGGATTGCGCATTAAAGCATCCTGTACTGATTGTGCCAAAGTCATACTCGGCTGATAAGGACTGAACATAGTGCTACTACCTGTATTATTCATACAACCAGTCAATAAAAGAAACAAACCTGCTAAAACGCTATAAACTGTATATTTTTGCATTAAATTCTCCAATAGAGAGTAAGTACCGTCCATCCTGAATATCATGATTTACAATACGATAAGCACTCAAGTCAAACTTATTCTATAACCACATAACACAACACTGCAAAGAAATGAAAAATACTTCCGGCCAAAACGAACAGATGCCAAAGCACATGACTGTACTTTAATCGTTCCCATGCATAAAAAATAACGCCAACAGTGTAGCATAATCCACCGGCAACAATACATGCCAGTCCACCAGCAGGCAATAATTGGTATATTGGCTTAATCACAATCAGACTCATCCATCCCATTAACAGATAAATGATTGTCGATAATAGTTCAAATTTATGCACCAGAAAAAGCTTGAAAACTACCCCTGCAAGAGCCAGAGACCAAATTACAGTAAACATGGTCCAACCCCAGGGGCCTCTCAAGGTAACCAACATAAACGGGGTATAACTACCGGCAATGAGTAAATAAATAGATGCGTGATCCGCAATACGGAACAAATGCTTTAACCTGGGATTTGTTAAGCTGTGATATATCGTCGAACTAACGTACATTAAAAAAAGGGTGCAACCAAAAACAATCCCTGACAACAATTTGAATCCGTCATGCTGGGTAGCAGAGAAAACGATGAGCAAAGTTATAGCTGCAAGACTCAGTAATGCACCCATGGCATGAGTAGTCGCATTTCCGATTTCTTCCGCTCTGGTTTGAAGCTTATCAGGTTTAATCCATGGCATAAAAGTCTCTTATTTTGGTTAGAACACAGTAACTCATGGGTTTACTTCGGGACTCATTTGCAGGAATAGTACCACATATGTCAAGAATTCTACAGTAAGGTAGTTGTACTGGAATACTGCTATACTACTTTTAATTAATCAGGCCTACAGGATGTAGTGTATGAAAAAAGAGAAGAAAAACACATCGACAGCTCCCAATCGTCACCCGGAGAACAATGGAGGTTCCACCAGGCAGGATTCTGTTTTTAGAATCATTGATAAACTCTATCAAGCCAAATTGGGTAAACTCACTGCAGGTATCAGTCCCGCAGCTTTGCTCACGGCTCATTATTCATGGATTGCCCAGTTGATGCAATCACCAGGTACCATGACTCAGCTCACAATGTTTCCCCTCCTGAACGCCCAGGAAATGATCAATAATCTTCTCACCCAGGACAAACCGGAAAATGGGAAAGACGTTCGATTTCATACACAAAACTGGAGTTATTATCCCTGGCGCTTATGGGCGGAACTCTTTCTTCAACTTGAAGAATGGTGTTTACAATCCACCACCAATGTGCCTGGCTTGCCAGCCCACGTGAAACGCACTGTATCGTTTCGCCTGAGACAAATTCTCGATGCCGTATCACCATCCAACTTTGTATTAACCAATCCTGATTTGTTAGTGGAAACCATTCGGAGTCAGGGGAAAAATTTAATTCGTGGAACCGAGCTGGCCATCCAGGACTTTACTGAAAAATTGACGGGCTCTCCTCCAGCAGGAGTGGAACATTTCATTCCTGGCAAACAGGTTGCTGTAACGAAAGGAAAGGTGGTGTTTAAAAATCATCTGATTGAGTTAATTCAGTATGAGGCTCAGACCGAGAAAGTGTATAAAGAACCAGTTCTTATTTTACCTGCCTGGATAATGAAATATTACATCCTTGATCTGTTGCCTGATAATTCTTTGGTAAGCTGGCTGACCAAACAAGGTCATACCGTTTTTATTGTTTCATGGCGAAATCCGACCCAAGAAGATAGAAATCTCGGACTGGCAGACTACTATCGCCTGGGCGCGATGGCAGCAATTGATGCAGTTTCAAAAGCCAGACCTAATATAAAGATTCATTTAATGGGGTATTGTCTGGGCGGAACCCTGGCGATGATAACTGCCGCAGCCATGGCAAAAAACCATGATGCCCGTCTTAAAAGTCTCACTCTCCTCGCAGCACAGGGGGATTTTACTGAAGCAGGCGAATTGCTACTTTTTATTACCAAAAGCGAAGTATCCTTTTTAAAGAGCATGATGTGGGATCAGGGTTATCTGGATACAAAACAAATGTCCGGAACGTTTCAGATGTTGCGGTCCTATGATTTGATTTGGTCTAAAATGGTTCAGGATTATATGCACGGTACTCAAAGAGGCATGATAGCTCTCCTTGCCTGGAACGCAGATGCTACCCGAATGCCATATAAAATGCACAGTGAATATCTGGAGCAGTTATTTCTTAACAATGATTTTGCTGAAGGACGATTTACCATGGAAGGAAAACACATCGTTGCAGAAAACATACATTTACCCGCATTTGTGGTCAGCACAGAAAAAGATCATGTGGCACCCTGGAAATCTGTTTATAAAACCCATCTGTTAATTAATAGCGACATTACGTTTGTATTAACCAACGGCGGCCACAATGCTGGTATTGTCAGTGAACCTGGACATGAAGGCCGCTCCTATCGAATTCGCGAGAGAAAAAAAGACTCAACCTATCTTGATCCGGCAACCTGGTTAGAGGAAGCAGAAACTGAAACTGGTTCATGGTGGACGGCATGGCATAAATGGTTAGCGGAACATTCATCGACCCAATTAATCAAGCCTCCAAAACTCGATAAAAAACTCCCCGATGCTCCCGGAGAATATGTCTTACAGAAATAATAGAGGATAAAATGGATAACGAATTTCTTGATAATGTCACCTTTGATGAACTCACTATAGGTCGAAAAGCGACATTAGTGAGAACTTTAACACAAAACGACATAAATTTGTTTGCAGCCATGTCCGGAGATGTGAACCCTGCTTACCGTAATCCTAGTGACAGTCAAAGTGACCTTGTTCATGGCGTAGTGGCTCATGGTATGTGGTCTGGAGCACTGATTTCCACATTATTGGGAACGGTCTTGCCGGGACCGGGAACAACTTATCTGGAGCAGGATATCAAATTCAAACAGCCCGTATGTATTGGTGATGAATTAACCCTGACTATTACAGTACGAGACAAGAATGAGAAGACCAAAATTGTCAATTTTGACTGTGTAGGCTTCAACCAAAAAGGAGAACTTATCGTTGAGGGTCTTGCCAAAGTGATTGCCCCTGTTAAAAAATTGAGAGTGCCGCGCATCTCTTTACCTCATGTCGAAATCCTGAACCACGATCATTTTAATGCCATCATTGTTTCCTGCCGTGATTTACCCCCGATTAAAACCGCTGTTGTACACCCTGTGACAGCCAATGTACTGGAAGCCGTCAATGATTCCGTCAAAGCAGGATTGCTCACCCCAGTTCTAATCGGTCCTGTTAAAAAAATAAAAACTGCGGCAAAAGAAGCGCAAATTGACTTGTCCCAATGGGAGATTATTGATACTGAACACAGTAATGCAGCAGCAGTTAAAGCTGTAGAGCTGGCGTCGTCTTGTAAAGTAGATGCCATTATGAAAGGAGCACTGCATACGGATGAATTAATGTCGGCTATAGTTCCTGTCACATCCGGATTGCGAACCAAATATCGAATCAGCCACGTTTATGTCATGGACGTGCCTACTTATCACAAACCCATTCTAATTACCGACGCCGCTATTAATATCGCTCCTAATGCCACAGACAAAGCGGATATTTGTCAAAATGCCATCAACCTCTGGCGGATCTTGTATGGTGATGAACACAAGCCCAAAGTTGCCATACTTGCTGCCGTTGAAACCGTGAACCCCAAAATGCAAGCAACTGTCGATGCGGCTATTCTCTGTAAAATGGCTGATCGAGGACAAATTTATGACGGTATTTTAGATGGGCCTCTGGCTTTTGATAATGCGATTAGCAAACAGGCTGCTATTGAAAAAGAGATCGTATCTCCTGTAGCAGGAGATGCCGATATTTTGCTAGTACCCGAAATTGAATCTGGAAACATTCTTGCGAAACAACTGTCTTTTCTGGGACATGCCGATGCTGCAGGTATTGTTTTGGGAGCGCGCGTCCCAATCATTTTAGCAAGCAGGGCTGACTCCTTGAGAACTCGGCTATTATCTTGCGCGGTAGCGGTTAAAATTTCCGCCGCCAGAAAAGCAGGAAAAATAAAATGACCGATTCTGTTTTATTGATCCTTAACTCAGGATCTTCCAGCGTGAAATTTCAGGTCTTTACCAATACGCCAGAACTGATTTCACTTGCTCATGGTAAAATATCCGACTTAGGTACAGAGCCTAAATTTTCCGCTTACAATGAAACTCGATCCGAACAAAAAACAGTTCAATCACTCACTATCGATTTTAACCACGTGCAATCCATTCAGAAAATACTCGACTGGATAAATCACCAAAATAGCTGGAGTGTCCGTGCTGTTGCTCACCGGGTAGTGCATGGTGGTGTTCAATTTCCTAAAAGTGTATTGGTTACAGAAGCTGTTTTGAGCCAGTTAAAAAAACTAAACCCTCTGGCACCACTGCATCAACCGCACAATCTGGCTGCTATAGAAATCATTCAGCGCATGCACCCTCAATTACCCCAGTTCGCATGTTTTGATACGGCCTTTCATGCGGGACACAGCCCTCTGTTTTCAGTATATGCTCTCCCCGAGTCCCTGCAGGAACAAGGGATAAGGCGATATGGATTTCATGGACTATCTTATGAATGGATAGCTCATACTTTAAAAGAAAAACATCCTGGTTTGTCTCATGGCAGGATTATAACGGCCCATTTGGGTAATGGTGCCAGCTTATGCGCCATGCATCATGGCATCAGTATTGACACCACGATGGGATTAACTGCGCTGGATGGACTGCCTATGGGTACACGATGTGGCAGCCTGGATCCTGGCGCGATTACCTACATGATCAGGGAGTTAGGCCTATCCCCTTCTGAAGTGGAACAGATACTTTATAATGATTCGGGGCTGCTTGGATTATCGGGATTAACCAATAACGTCAAGGAACTGCAAGAGAGCCACAATGAAAAAGCCCAATTTGCTCTGGATTATTTTTGTCTTAAAGCAGCCCAATTTATGGGAATGATGGCAATTTCCCTTGGTGGTGTTGATGGTATTGTATTCACTGGTGGAATAGGTGAAAATTCAGAGATAATTAGAACGAACATACTTGCTCGACTCAAGGTTCTGCGACCTTTTTCTGTCCTGATTATTCCAGCAAATGAAGAAAAAATGATGGCAATGCATGCATTAGAACTGTTGCGTACAATGTAAGTAAAGAGAACATTAATATGGATAAAGACTATTACAAAATTATGGGTGTAAGCTCTGATGCCTCTGATAAAGACATCAAAACAGCGTACCGAAAATTAGCTCGTAAATACCACCCTGACATCAGTAAAGAACCAGATGCCGAAGAAAAATTTAAAGAAATGGGTGAGGCTTATGAAATCCTAAGGGATCCTGTTAAACGAGCTGAATACGATCAATACATTAAAAATCGTGAATTCAACCAAAGAGCCTATCAATCTACAGGTCATGCTGGTGCAGGAAGATCGCATCAATATGAAGATGTTCAGTTTGACAGTGATTTCTTTGAATCTTTATTTGGTCACTCCCGATATCAGCATCAGCCCATGACGGGTCAAAATTATCAAGGAAAAATGACCATTAGCCTGGAAGAAGCCTTTAATGGTGTAGTAAAAAGTGTGCAGGTTCCAGTAGATCAAGGATCTGAAACCAAATTACAGACTTTAAATGTCAAAATTCCTGCTGGGATAAAATCCGGTCAGCAAATACGTCTGGCTGGACAAGGTGGCTCAGGAATCAATGGTGGTCCCAGAGGTGATTTGTTTTTAACGATAGAGGTAATGAAGCATTCGCTATTTGATGTAATGGAAAATGACATTTATCTCACTTTACCCATAACCCCTTGGGAAGCAGCATTAGGCACTACGGTAATAGTGCCCACACTCAGTGGAAAAATTGACTTAAAAATTCCCCCTGGCTCCCAAGGCGGGCAAAAACTCAGAATTAAAAACCGTGGATTACCCGGAGCAACCCCTGGCAATCAATACGTTCTGTTAAAAATAATTACTCCCCCAGCAACTTCAGAAGCAGCAAAAGAGGTTTATAAAAAAATGGCGGAAGTAATGCCTTTCAATCCACGTGAGAAAATGGGAGCATAGCATGAGTAGAAATAATCTTTTAACCGGCATGCTTATTGAAGAAACGACCACGTATACCTTTATCGAAGTATGTCATAAATACCATATTCCTGAAGAGTTGCTCACTGAGATGATTGAATATGGTTTCTTCCCGAATCAACCAACGGATCCTAAACGCATTGCAATAGATGAAAAAGCCCTACGACGCATTGAATCTGCATTCCGACTGCACCGAGATTTGGAAATTAATTTACCCGGAGTCGCATTAGCACTTGAACTGCTCGAAAAAATTGAAAAAATGCAGAGTGAACTGGACATATTACGAAAGCATCTTTAAATACAATTCCTTCTTCATCGCCCGTATTAATCCTCTCTGATACGGGCTATCTACACAAACAAACACAGCAGCCCCTCTGTCACTCACCGCCACTCACCACCATTCCTCATCACCCTGCGTCACCCTACCTTCCCCCTGTCACCCTCCGCGAAAGCGGGGGGTCCATTTGTTCGTTTAATTCTTGCGATGGATAATCGCATCAAAACATTCTTTTTGTTCTACAGCACATTTGAAGCAGGAATAGTCACTTGATTTTTGGTTGATAATCCGGTATCTCTTTAGGTCTATATCCTTTTATCGTCCTGAAGAACTCAATAATTTTAGGGAAATCATTATTAATATCTCCTGTCGGCCAAAAGGGTTCGTGTATCCTGATTTCCCGAGTAGCATAATCTGGACCTATCATTACTATCGGTATTTGCGCTTGACAAGCAATATGATAAAAACCTTCTTTCCATCGAGTGACCGAACTGCGTGTTCCTTCCGGAGCTAATCCTAACCGCAATTCATCACTGGTACGAAACAACTCCACAACTTTATCTACTTGATTTCCTTTTCTGGAGCGATCAACAGGCGAGCCGCCAATGGCTTTAAAAACAAGGCCAAAAGGAAAAATGAACAATTGGCTTTTAGCCAAAAAATTAACTCGAACTCCAACAATAAAACGAGCGCACAGACAGATTACAAAATCCCAGTTACTGGTATGAGGAGCAACGATGATGATGTATTTTTTATCCTTGGGTAATTCCCCAACAATTCTCCATCCTATTATTTTGTAAATTAACCTGCATATTTTCTGCATAACAGAATTCCATTGGTGCTTATTATTTAAGTATATACAGTATTGGGTTCATTTTGATACTTTTGGTCAAGTACTGTGTATTTTTCAATCAAGGCGTATTAGGGCTCGTTTCAAATTCCATTCAAATGACACCTTAAAATTTGATCATAACATAGCCACCTTAACCTGAATAGAAAACAATTGATTGACATCTCTACACTTTTCGGACATCTTGAAGGCAAACTTGGATAGGACTTAAGAAGGAGTACGTCATCATGTTTAGTAAAGAGTTAAACGAACAAAGTTCCTCTAAAATGATTCAATCAGTCCCTCTCCCCAAAGACATCTGGCTGGAAATTGCATTAAAATGCACCTCAACTCAAGATTGTTATAATGTCTTACTCCTGAACAAACTCACTGCGGCACTACTCAAAGATAGTGACTGCCACGTTCAATTAAACAAAAGAAAATTAAGTTCCTTGCAAGCATTTTGCGGTGGCGATGCAACCTTCCTGCTAACCCTTGTGCAAGGAAAATCGGTACTGCTTGGAACAGGAAACAATGAGTACCATCAACTAGGGTCACCCGGTAGCAAAAACCAAAAACGATTCATTCCTCTCACATTACCCAAGGAAATGGTCAATGTTCACAGTGTGCGGGCAAGTCATTTCCTTACTGTGATTTGTGGTTATGACAAAAGCAATCACCCTATGGTCATTGCTTATGGAGACAATATTCAAAGCCAGATCGATTCAAGTAGTCCATTTAATACCCACCAATTTACTCCAATCAAATTACCAGAACACATGACACAATTAAAACAATTGGTCACCGGATGTCTTCACTCCATAATCTATGGGCATGATAAAGAACATCATATAATTGTTTCAGTATGCGGTTATAATGAATATGGGCAATTAGGTACCGGTGACACGATTCGCAGAAATTATTTCACCCAGATCAGTGTGCCAGAAGAAATGCTCTGCATCGATAAAATCTGTGCTGGTGGCTACCATAACCTGATTAGTGGGCAAGACAAAAACGGACAATTATTAATCGCAGCTTGTGGTGCAAATGCTCATGGCCAACTGGGTACCTCGGATGAACTGAATCGTCATCAATTCACCCTGGTCCAATTGCCAGAAGGCATAAAAAAAATTGCAGACATTAAAGCAGGAATTCGTCACAGCGTTATTTTAGGCCTGGATGAAAACAACAAATCTATAGTGTTAACGTGTGGAACAAATCACCTGGGACAGCTAGGTCTGGGAGAACAACCCAATGCCAATCAATTTACCCCTGTTTCACTACCTGAAGGAATGCAGACAGTCAACCTCATCGGGGCAGGCGGTTACCATACCATCATTTGCGGCAAAAACCAGGATAATCAACCCATGGTAGCTTTATGCGGTTATAATGAATTTGGACAACTGGGTACGGGAAATAATACCAATCAATACGTATTTACTGTGATCGATCTTCCTTCGGAAATGGCGGCAGTTGATGAAGTATTGGCAGGGGAAAGACACACCATAATAATAGGCCGAACTAAAACCAATCAACCGATATTGGCTGGATGTGGAAGAAATATTCATGGGCAGCTTGGTGCAGGCGATTTTAAAGATAAAAACACGTTTTGCACCATTGAATCATTTTGGTATGTACGGGATCACGAATCCAATGCACTTACATTTTTTGCCAAACTAAAACAAAACGATACTCGATCGCCATCCATTAGTTTTAGCCTAAGTACACAATAGCTTATGCTGAACAGTAGATAATATTCCACACTGGAAATTATTAAGTGTTCAACCGATTTAGGCTATGTTGATCATTATGGTCAACAGAGCCTGAACAAAATTGCAATTTAGGCCTGGATCTGTACACTATCCAACACAACTATGTCTTATTAAGCCACAATGCAGAATAATCACGATTTAATAGCTGAGCAGACCTTAAATTGGGTACGTACTTTTATCATAGAGCATAATATTTGCCCCTTCGCCAAAAGGACTGTTAATAAAAAAGGATTAAGAATTCATGTCTCGCCTGCCATCAAAAAGGCACAAGCACTCGAGGAGTTAATCTCGGAAATTCGTTTATTAGATGAAAAACCAGACATTGAAACCACATTAATTGTCTATCCTGAATCGTTCAAAAATTTTTTTAATTATCTGGATTTTATCGATCTGGCCGAGCAGCTCATCATACTTCAAGATTATGAAGGGATTTATCAAGTCGCCAGCTTTCATCCTGATTATTTTTTTGCAGATACTGATCCTGACGATGTAACCAATTACACCAATCGCTCCCCCTATCCCATGGTTCATCTCCTTCGAGAGGACTTGCTGGAAAAGGCCATTTCAGCCTATGGCGACACCTCTCTGATTCCAGAACAAAATATTGCCAAAATGCACCAACTCGGATTAAAACAATTAAAAAAATAGATTGATAAATGTCACTACAATTTCACCAAACAATCGAATAATGTACTAAAATAGTACACATGGAATATAACACTATTCAGGTGAACTATGAAAACACAGGATCCCGCCCTCGCCATGTCCCATCCGCGATTGCTGGCAGCAATCTACTTCGGCTTATTGTCTGTACCCGGTACAATTATCATTAACGCACTTCTGGATTCTATTGGGGTAGATCAAATTATTCCCGTTTTTAAAGCGGTGATTTTAGGACTATTTGTTGCAGTCTGTACTGGAGCAATCTTTGGTGAAAGTATTGTCCACTGCAAAAAACCCTATAAGTCTAAAACATTTTGGCTTGGATTTACTATGGTCATTGCCTCATTGCCTATATTCGATTTAGGTCTTTTGTTATTTATGACAGAAGAATATGCTAAATTGTTTTCTATAGCCAAATTTCGTGATCTGGTGTATTTCTATTTAGTTATCCTGGCTTATAGTTATATTTTGTTCGGATTTATTCTGT
The DNA here is from genome assembly GCF_003990085.1 of Legionella sp. km535. Taxonomy (NCBI): domain Bacteria; kingdom Pseudomonadati; phylum Pseudomonadota; class Gammaproteobacteria; order Legionellales; family Legionellaceae; genus Legionella; species Legionella sp. km535. The sequence continues at coordinate 143,397 of NZ_RZGU01000005.1, forward strand.
CAATTATTGCAGGTTTTGCAGCTATGTATTTACGAGGCCAATTAGTATACGATATCCTGCATACTCAAGAACGGCGCAAACGGGTGACCAATCCAACATTGGTAAAATCAAAGGTTGCACATCCCCGCAGGGTGCATTAGACGCTTCGTTAAACTGATAACGAACCAAAGTGCGGCGACCCAATACATCCAGAATACACCGTATATTTCTTGATATGCGGTGTTTTTTTATGAAATTTTTGAGCAGATACTCACTTGAACTAGTACGTTATAATCAATAGGTTTTAACCAATGCAGGATTTAAATAATAAAAACAGACTGCTTGATTTATTAGCTCAAGGTGCAACAGTTATAACTCCCAACAATCGTTTAAGCGGGGCTTTACTGCAAGACTACTTCAGCTACTGTGCTGCGAAAACTACAGTCAAACCCAAATGTTACCCATACAAAACCGCATTGTTGAAAGCCTTCAACCAGCTCATCATGCAACGTCCCGATCTGCCGCATCCCCTATTATTAAATGATGCTCAGTGCCAACATTTATGGCGTAAAATAATTAAATCAGAACCAGAAATAACTTATAGCGAAGGATTGCTAAGCGCTGTTATGCAAGCCTGGGAACAATGCCAACAATGGCAAGTTGATCCTCATAACCCTGAGTTTCACTACACACCGCAGACCCGCACATTTCAACAATGGTGGTTGCATGTTAATAAACAGCTGCGCCAGTTACATGCGATTAATGAACATCAAATTATTCCTTACATTCTGCAAACAGAAGAATCCCTATTGTCACAACCGGTGATTTGGGTCTGCTTTGATGATTTTAATCCGCAACAATTGGCTTTGCAAAACCATCTGGACAACAACAAAATAACTCAATACCGTTATGATTTGAAGCAACACACAGAAGCGCCTCGAGTTTTTGCAGCCAAGGACATTAAAGAAGAATATCAGCAACTTATAGCCTGGTTGAAATTAAAAATAGAAAGTGGCGAACAAAAAATTGGAGTCGTCGTTCCCAATTTACAGCAAGAATCACGCCCCTTAAAAAGAATCATTCAGCAACATTTTGATCCTCTGTGCGTTAATATTTCTCTGGGTCAGCCTTTGAGTGAATTTCCTCTTGTGGCTCATGCCTTGGTCTGGTTAAATTTGAAACCTGATCTTCTCAATCATTTCCAGGCCGCTCTATTGCTGCAATCCCCTTATCTTAGCGCTGCCCAGCAAGAATTTTTAAACCGCTCTCAAATTCTGCAAGACAATCCTTTATTGCAAAATCAATCGATTCAATTACAGTCTTTTATCAAGGAAGTTACTCATCTGGCACCGCAATTAGCAAACCGATTAAAATCAATGAATCCTTATCCTGAAACAGCATCCCCCCAACAATGGATAGACCTGTTTCAGAACCGATTAAACGTACTCGGGTTTCCTGGTGATTATGGATTAAACTCGGAAAATTATCAGTGTTATCATCGTTTTGCATCACTGTTCGATGAATTCAGGCAACTGCATTTAATCAGTGCTACCCTGAGTCACAATGAAGCGCTTGATGCCTTGATGCATCTTGCCGACAATACCATTTTCCAGGCTCAAAAAAACCAGGCGCCAATTCAAATATCAGGCTTGTTGGAAGCATCGGGATGCGAATTTGACAGCTTATGGGTCATGGGTTTAACAGACCAATGTTTACCACAAAAACCACGATTGTCAGCCTTTATTCCTCAGGACATGCAACGTAGACTCCTGATGCCACATAGCCTTCCTGCCCGTGAATTGGCCTTTGCAAAACAAACCTTGCATCGATTGAGACAAGGAAGTGCTGAAACGGTATTCAGTTATGCTCGATTTCGGGACGATACACCTAATTTACCCTGTTCCTTGATTATTGATTTTCCCTCTTATACCCTCTGTTCAATACCCGTCGACCCAATGCAGCACAATGAATTAATCCCTCATGATGAAATCTACATGGTTCCCATTTTAGCAACGGAACAAATATCCGGGGGTACTGCATTACTTTCCTACCAGGCAAAATGTCCTTTTAAAGCTTTTGCAGAACATCGTCTGAAAGCAAAACCGTCTCAACCTGCTTCAGATGGATTGGATGCCAAGGAGAAGGGAATTATCGTACATAAAGTCATGGAAGTACTCTGGCGTCATCTGGAAAATCAAAAAAATTTACTCCAGTTAAACTCCAGAACTCTGGAGCAATACATCGAACAAGCCATTGAATCAGCCCTATCCAAGGTGAGACTATTTCATACCCAAGCACTACCGGAACTCATAAAAGATGTAGAGTTCATTCGCCTGAAACGATTGGTACACTCCATACTGGAATGGGAAAAACGCAGACCTGAATTTGAAATCGCTGCATTGGAAGAATCCTACACATTGAACCTCGCAGGGCTGGATTTTAATGTACGAGTGGATCGTCTGGATCGAGTTGAAGATTCGAAATGGGTCATCGATTATAAAAGCAGTCTGCCTGCCAGTAAACCCTGGAATGAAACTAGACCAACAGAACCTCAACTATTACTCTATACCCTTCTTGATGAAGAAATTAATACTCTATTATTAATGCAATTAAAAACAGGTAAAATAATCTGCAGCGGATTAAGTGAGAACAAACTGGATATTAAGGGTATCAGCGCTTTAAAAGCAGAGGAGTCATGGGAAAATCGCCGTAACGAGTGGCACCAGCAATTAACAGCTTTAGCTGAAGAATTTCAAAAAGGGCTCTGCCTGCCCCAGCCGGCAACCAAGGCACTCTGTGAACAATGTGATTTCCAAAATCTCTGCCGATTCAAAGTGACTGATAACTCTAATGAATACTAACGAAGACATATTAACCAACCAATCAAACAGGAATCCCTCCATGCATCATCTCATTATTGGATACGGTTATTGCGGATTTTATTTAGCGCAAGAGCTACTAAAAAAACAACAAAAGGTTACCGCCCTTTCCCGGCATTTAAGCGAGGAGATGGCGCTTCCGGGCTTAAATCATATAAAAACAGACTTAAATCAACCTTTTAACTGGACTGAACCGGATACCGTTGTCTATTACCTGATCCCACCGCCAGCTGAGGGAACTCTGGATGTTTTTTTAAGGCAATTTCTTGGCCAGAGTGTATTGAAAGCAAGGAAGGTACTCTATTTTGGATCCAGTGGTGTATACGGTAATCATCACGGTGCATGGGTTACTGAAGAGTCGCCCTGCTTCATCCATAATTCCCGTCAACAACGTCGCCTTGATGCAGAACAGCAATGGTTGTCCTTTTGCACCCATCACAATATAGAGATGGTATTAATGCGAATTGCAGGAATATACGGCCCGAATCGGTTACCCATTGATGCTGCCAAAACCAAAACAGCCATCATGGCGTTAGACAGCGCCCCTTATACTAACCATATTTTTGTAAAAGATTTAGCACAAATTGCTGCTTTCTTCGGCCAGTGCAAAGTCCCTCATGCTCTTTACAACATAGCGGATGGCGATCCCAGGACTATGGGCAGTTTACAACAATTGGTTGCAAAAAACCTTGGAATAGAAGAGGCATCCTATGAATCATGGGAACAGATCTGGGACAAAGCCAGTCCAATGAAGCGGGAATTTATAGAGAGTTCAAAACGTCTGGACAACAAACGATTACTTGCAACATTAGGCTCTACTTACAAGTTAACAACTCTTGATGACGGAGTGAGTCAAAGCCTTCAAGATTATCTTGTTTCGTAAGTCTTGGTAACTATATACTGCCGATACGGTAACTACTCGATACCCTCTGGATGTCATAATAACCTCAGGATAGGGCATCCTTGAATAATTGAGGCGTTACTCGATTGCGATAAAAAACACTTAATATTGATAGCGTGAATTATGCCTTATACCAAAAATACTTTAGATCTTAATGCTTGTATGGGACAGTGCAATCAAGCATTCGACAACATTTTTACAAATCTTGAATTGACACAAACCATCGAAGAACAATTACGCCAGGTTAAATCATTCTATGCTCATCACTATCATGGGGCAAAAGACAAATCAACCAAAATCAACGTCCTTGAAGACTATCAAAATTTAATTCTTCTCCTCTCTCAGGTCAGTCAAGGAGAATTATCAGCAGACCAAGCACTGAACACAATTGATAAGTGGACTGAAATGAAACAAATTGGAATTATTATCCATAATTTAATCACAGTTTGTGAATTAATGTTTTGGGCAGCAGCATCCGCTTTATTCTATAGTTCCTGTATCTCTGTAGGTATCCCCTTACTTGCTTGTGATCCCATCAGTGGACTCCTGTTAACTCTTGGTTCTGCCCTGTTAGCGGCGAGTTCAATCCACGAAGGATTTGATTGCTTTGAAGAGTTCAAAACCCTGGATCACGTAAATAATGAGTCTGAGCGTGAAAAGAATCTGATCTCATTTTTTAGTCCTCCCAAGGCAAATAAAGGTTCTCAATCATTAGACAGTACACCCATTTTAGCAATGAATTAAAGAAGGAATAAAAATCGTGTCTCAGGATAACATTGATGTTCTTATTGTTGGTGCAGGACCTGTCGGGTTATTTTGCGCCAATGAACTCACACGACATGGATTAACTTATCGAATAATCGATAAAAAAAACACGCTAAGTGTTCACTCCAAAGCACTGGGTCTGCATATTCGAACTCTTGATGTATTGGAGGACTGTGGCCTTTTGGAAGAGGTGCTTAAGCAAGGACTTCCCATTGAAGGTGTGGTGTTTAAATCCAAAGGAGCAGTTCTGGTATCTGCTTCATTTGCAGCAATTGAAGCCAACAGACACTACCTGATCGATCTCCCGCAAAATCAGACAGAAGCCATTTTATATCAACATCTTGAGCAACAAGGGATTAATGTCGAATGGGAAACCGAATTAACTCACCTGATTCAGACTCCTGAAGAGATCACAGCGACCATTAAGAAGCCCAATAATAAGTTTGAGTTACTCAATGCAACGTGGCTCATTGCCTGTGATGGGGCTCACAGTACCGTCAGAAAACAAGTTGAAGCTGAATTTAAAGGCTCTGAGTACAAACAGGCCTGGTGGTTGGCTGATTTATTAATCGACTGGAGTATCCCTGAAACTCATATGACGATATACATCAGTGATCGGGGGCCTTTAGCCTGCTTTCCGATGGGTAACAAACGCTATCGTCTTGTTCTGACTGCACCACAAGAGAGCACGAACGAACCAACCCTTGATGATATAATTCACGAATTCCGACTGCGCTCGTCTGATCCAGCTACTCTTTCAAATCCTGTCTGGATTAGCCAATTCAATATCCACCATCGTCAAATTCAAGAATATCGATACGACAGGATTTTCTTTGCTGGAGACGCTGCTCATATTCATAGTCCGATGGGAGGACAGGGTTTGAACACGGGGATACAAGACATTTATAATCTGGCATGGAAACTGGCTCTGGTAAATAAAGGAAAAGCAAAACCCGAACTATTAGACAGTTATCATGAAGAACGTTTCCCTGTGGGCCGTGAAGTCATTAAAACGACCGACAAAATGACCCGATTGATGTTAATCACCAATCCTGTCCTGATGAAGCTCCGTAATGTATTCATTCATGTTATGAGTTCTATCAATCCAATTATGAAGTACATGGCGAAGAATATAGCAGAGCTTGCAATATGCTATGCTAAAAGCCCGATAGTACATCAATATGGTAGCGCCAGGCGTCTCTCTGCCGGTGATTATTTGCCTGCTTTTCAACTGATTCATAATGAAACCCAACAAACCATGAGCAGTACAGCAATTACTCAGGGAGTTCTGCACCATGTGTTTCTATTTGAAGGTCTAAAGAAAAGAAAAATAACCCAATTGATGCAAACCGCTATAAATATGGCACATAAATATCCTAATTCATTAAAAGTTCATTGGGTAAGTACCAAAAAATCAGTACAATCCAATGATTCAGTTACTTTCTGGATTGATGAGCAGCAACGCGTTCATCAGCATTTTGGTCTCAAAAAGCCGTCGCTTATTTTAGTAAGACCGGATAAATACATCGGCTTCTTCCAAAAACCCATTAATATCAATAAATTATTGGAGGAATTTTATTTAATTTCTTAATCAGAACAGTAATTGATAAAGCCGAATAGAACGCGAGAATCAGGAACACACCAGATTTTTAACTTCGACGAAGTAATTATGTTGCATGTTTACCTGCTAGTTGCATTGCGAAATTGAACCAGATGCTTAATAATGATTAAATTACTGATCTAAGGAGTGGAAATGTCACTCAACGCAACCAAAACACGAGTCCTCAGCATTGGATTAATGATTTGCTTATTAAGTAGTTGCTTTCATCCGCCATATAATAATTTTAGGCCAGATCCTCGAGCTCCTCGTAAAACTGCCCAAGGAGCAGCAGGTGGTGCGGCTATTGGCGCTATAGCCAGTGGAACTGTATCAGGAACCCTTCTCGGAGCAGGTATTGGTGGTGCAATTGGTGCAGCCTCGGGGCTTTATAAAGATTCCAAACCTAAAATTATCAAGGATTTAAAAAAACAGGATATTGAATTCATCCAGTACGGTGATACCAGATTGCTGATTGTGCCTACCGATAAATATTTTATGTTCGGGAGTCCACGACTCAATGAACTGTGCTATCCCGGTTTAAATAACATCATCAGATTATTAAAATTCTATCCGAAAAGCCGGATTTACGTAGCCGGATTTACAGATAATGTCGGATCACGTTACCATAAAAAAATGCTTTCTCAGGCGCAGGCAGAGACCATGCTCACTTTCTTGTGGGCAAATAATATACCTGCCAGCCGACTCAAAGCAGAAGGTTATGGGGACAAAAATGCCGTATCAGATAATAAACTGATACATGGAAGCGCACAAAACAGACGGATTGAAATTCAATGGTTTGATGGACCTGCACAAGTCCAAACTCCAATAATGTATACAAAATAAGGCTGATTAATGCGTTCCAGATTTATAGGCGGCATCCTGCTCATCGTCGGTACTTCCATAGGCGGAGGCATGCTTGCCCTGCCAGTTGCCAATGCTTCTACCGGGTTTTGGCAATCATCTATAGTTTTATTTATCTGCTGGGCATTTATGACTTTGGGAGCCTTTTTTATCCTGGAAGCAAATCTGTATTTACCCAGAGGAAAACACATGGTTTCCATGGCAGCAGCCACACTAGGAAACTATGGTTTACTAGCGGCCTGGATAAGTTATCTGTTTTTACTGTATACCCTGCTCTCCGCCTATATTTCAGGAGGAGCTGATGTACTCAACAGCATACTCTTTAAAATTGGGATTCATCTCAACGATTGGCAAGCCAGTACTTTGTTTACCCTGTTTTTTGGTTTAGTCGTTTATGGCGGCATCCATTATGTGGATTTTACTAACCGAGCACTCATGTTTGGCAAGCTCGCCGTTTATTTTGTGCTGATTGTTCTTATAGCTCCCCACATTGATGTGCACCATTTTCAACATGGAGATCTAAGCTATATTGGTAGCTCAATCATGATATTAATTACTTCTTTTGGCTTTGCTATTATTGTCCCGAATTTAAGAGAGTATTTTAATGATGACATCACAAAATTGAAGAAAGTGATATTCATCGGTTCCTTAATCCCATTAATATGCTACATAGCCTGGGATGCCGTCATTATGGGAACCCTGCCCTCTGAGGGCAGTCAGGGACTAAAAAGTTTAATGCAAAATCCGCATACAACAAGTGCACTGGCCGGCCTTCTATCAGACAAAGTAAATAACTCTACCATTAGCGCCTTTTTTAATTTTTTCACATCGATTTGCATGCTCACGGCTTTTCTCGGAGTATCACTCTGTCTGTACAGTTTTCTTGCCGATGGTTTGAAATGGCGTGACACTGGATCGCATGGAGTTGGCTTGTTTCTATTAACGTTTATACCGCCATTACTCATTGTCATCTTTTATCCTGGCGCCTACATTCATGCCCTGAGTTATGCGGGTGTTTTTTGCATTATTTTGCTACTTCTTTTGCCAGCACTCATGTGTTATTTTGGCAGAAAGCATTTTAATGCAGCATTTATTGTACCTGGCGGATCACTATCTCAATGGGCAGTTATTCTTGTATCAATCGCTTTATTGGTCCATGAACTATGGGGATTTCTGGTTTAAAAACAGTCATATTTTCCCATAAAACTGATTGACTTCCCCTGAGGAATAAAGTATCATTGTGCTCTATATTTGTACTGATTTGGATAATAATTAAGTGCTCAATTCAAAATTAATAGGCGGTGTTTTACTTATTGTCGGTACATCCATTGGCGGCGGAATGCTGGCTTTGCCTGTATCAACAGCTGAAGTAGGCTTTGGAAACTCCATTTTCTTCCTCTTGTTCTGTTGGCTGGTTATGACTTCAGGAGCGCTATTAGTACTCGAAGTGAATATGCGTCTTCCTGTCGGTAGCAATATGATTTCCATGGCCAAATCAACCCTGGGTTTACCAGGACAAATCATCGCCTGGATAACCTATTTGTTTCTTTTATACACTCTGCTTGCAGCATACATCTCTGGTGGTAGCGATGTATTCAACAGCCTGCTGCATAAAATAAACATTGATTTGCCGAACTGGCTGACTTCCATTATTTTCACAGCCTTGTTTAGCCTTGTTGTATATAACGGGATACGTTCAGTTGATTACGTCAATCGTGGGTTGATGTTTGGAAAGCTGGGCGTTTATGTATTACTGGTAGCCATTATCAGCCCCCACGTCTCCACAGAGGGTTTAACTGGTGGTTCTGCGCGTGCATTTACCGGAATGTTGATGATCCTGGTAGCATCTTTTGGTTTTGCATCCATAGTACCCAGTTTGCGTGATTATTTTGAAGATGACATCCGTACCCTGAGAAAAGTCATTTTATTCGGATCCTTAATTCCCTTATTGTGCTACATAGTCTGGGATGCTGTCATTATGGGAGTAGTAGCACGTGAAGGCGATAATGGCTTGATCGCCTTGATGAGCTCCGACCATGCCACCAGCGGCCTGACTGAAGCGCTAAATCAATCCATTCATAATCAATGGATCAGTGGCTTTTTTGGCTTCTTTACCTCCATCTGCATGATTACCGCATTCCTTGGAGTCTCTTTGGGATTGTTCGATTTCCTGGCGGATGGCTTGAAACTCAAAAAATCTGGAACTCAAGGCAAATATACTCTCGCGCTTACTTTTCTACCGCCTCTAGCCGTCGTATTAATAAACCCGGGAATATACCTGCATGCGTTAAACTACGCGGGGATCTGCTGCGTCATATTATTACTCCTTTTGCCTGCAATAATGGCCTGGAAAGGGCGTCAAACATGCATCTTGGCTCCTAGTGAAGGACATATGGTGCCCGGCGGTAATTCAGCTTTAAGCCTCATTGGTTTTATTGCTCTAGGATTACTTATTATCGCCATTATGTATTGATCTCGCGGGCAGATTCTGTTCTCTACGCCAAAATTGCTTAACCATTCATTCTCAAGGACCCTTTCGCTGCGAAAATAAATGGTCAAGGTGCAAAATATAAATGAGACTTTTGACTGTTTTTTAACTTCAAAATAAGCGATACTTCAAGCAAATATATACGAATATACTCCATGACAAAAATAAGACCCTTTCTAAAATGGGCTGGAAGCAAATACAATTGCCTTGATCAAGTCATCAACTCTCTTCCGTCCGGCAAACGTTTGATTGAGCCATTTTCTGGTTCTGGTGTTATTTTTATGAATACAAATTACCCCTCTTATCTTTTGGCCGAGGGCAATTCGGATCTTATTCAACTATTTACTACCCTGCAAAAAAAGGGTGAATTATTTATTAACTATTGCAGCAGGTATTTTCAACCTGAGATGAACTGTAAAGAAAAATATTATGAGCTTCGAGAAGAGTTCAATAAACTCAATCATTCTCAAAAAAAATCAGCGATGTTTCTCTACCTAAATCGTCATGGATACAACGGCCTTTGCCGTTACAATTCCAAAGGCATTTATAATGTCCCCTTTGGACTCTACTCAAAGCCTTATTTTCCACTTAAGGAAATGCTTCTATTTCATAAAAAAAGCATACAGGCTCAGTTTATTCATAATGATTTTAGAAAAACCTTTGAACTTGCGGAAAAAGGGGATGTCATCTATTGTGATCCACCCTATGTCCCAATAAGCGAACACACCAAACCGCTGCCTTATACCCAAACCAAATTTTCTGATGAGGATCAGATTGAGCTGGCTGAATTAGCCCGAGCAACAGCATCCAGAGGCATTCCAGTAATTATATCCAACCATGATACTGCATTCACTCGCAAACAGTACCAGGAAGCAGAGATTAACAGTTTTTCAGTCTCTAGATGGATTAATTGTCAGTCCAGCCTGCGCCAACCCGTTAAGGAGCTGATTGCTGTTTTTAAGTAAAAAACGTTATCCAGAACGTAGTACGAATTATAAAATTGGCTGCTGTTTCATCCCTGACAATAGAGCAATTACAACAGGAAAATGAACGCCTTTTGGCTGTGATTGAACAGCGTTATTCCACCATCGAAACCCTCGTTATTGACAGGAAAAGCTGCAAGGATGACTACTGCATAGCCAAAAAAAATACGCTTATCCCCACGACAGTCCCATTAAAAATGTGACGTCTTTCCGAGCGTAGCGAGGAATCTCCTGCAAATTGGCACAATCTGAATTAATGCATTAATTATCATTGGACGTTACATTACGTGAAGAGGATTCTCGCGTACGCCAAGATCATGCTCCTGAAAATAGGGCGATGGTTCGGCATATTATTTTGAACAGGTTACAAAATACCAAAAAGAAATTTAGGGATATGAGCATTAGGCGCCTGCAGAAAAAGGCTGGCTGGGGAGACTCAACTCTTGATATGATTTTAATGGCCGCATTGTAATGGGATCGTGCAACCTTGCAGGAGATTCATCGCTACGCTCGGAAAGACGTCATATTTTTAATGGGACAGCCGTGCGCTTATCACTATTCCAGGTAGTCATTTCTCGCGGTTTAGTGTACCTGGATATAAATCTTTGTTGCATTCACATATTGCCTGGTTATGCGAAACAAACAACCTGGTGAAATAGGGCTCTTCTCGCTGCGGCAATTAAGATGATTTACCGCCGAGAAAGGTAATTGTCGACAGGCCCTGGCGCATACATAAAAACAACACATTGTTTATGAGATGCCGAAACTGTTCCTTTTATGAAGACTTCATGATATAAAGCGGCAAACTGGAACATTGGTGCGTAATTTATCGGTTCGTATACCGCAATTCAGTTTTTTAGATTTCATGGAGGTATTAAAAAAATTCTAATCTTGCCTGCGAAATGACCGTTTCAAAATCAAAAAAAATCAGATAAGGAGATTCTCTATGTCCGACCACAAAAAGAATAATGGCAGAACACACCTACCTGTCACCCAAAAAAAATACCATCCAGCGACTATAGATAGCTTCCGACGAAGTATCGGGGATGAAGCCAAACGCAGAAGAGGAAAGCATTTTTGCGATTCCGTTCAACAAGTATTTTGGCTTAAGCCTTGTTATAGAGGAAACGCGTTGTTTTACTTTGCTGGCGGATTATTGATCATGGGTTTTATCGTTGGCACTTTAAACGAGCTCCAGTTTAACGCGCCATCGTCATCAAAAACTCCAGATGAGCCAAGTGAGAGTAGCAAGCATTCGCCAACTCGTTCTGGTTCAATAACAAATAATACTACGGCTCCCCTTCGTTCATCTTACTCCCAACGACCTCGCACACCATCAGATGCTTCACCCCTCTTATTCAAAAGAGAACCTTTGTTAGTTCAAGCTAGTGATGGCTCTGTGCATTTACTCGATAATGATGACTCATCTGGACATTCAAGTGATATAGAGGATTCATCGATTCCAGATATTCTATCGGATCCAGGTTCTCTAAAGTCCTATAGAGGTTTTTATATGCGTTATCTTGAGATTAACCTTGGCATCAAAGCGTCATCTTACGAGATGTGGACAACGTGGTTGCGCACGCATCTGACTCCCAAAGAAAGACATTCCAGTCCCCATTTACAAAGACGCGCCTTAATACGTAGACACGGATATGAGGGCTTTGTCAGCCACGTAGTGGCATCCACTTTAGCATTTAGTAATGCATGGGATCCAGCGTGGCTCTCTCTTGACGAGCAGCGTCAAAATTCAAAAATGGTGCTTAAATGTGCTGAAATTTCCTTATACTGGATGACGGAAGTTCAGAAATTAGGTATCTTCATATTGACTGCCGAAGACATCTTGAAGATGAAAGAAATCTATCAATCTCTTCTTTACGCCAGGCTTCCAAAGACCAGTGAACATTTTCATGTCAATAGCGAGATGCACTCCTCTTTGATGCGTGTGTTCATTGACGCATGTGATGGTACATTAAGCACCATTAACAAAGAACCAACCCGGTTTGATCACCAAAAAGAAAATAAGGCAATTCGTGATGAGTTTGTAACGCAACTGGCCTCATCAATCCGAGAGTTTGAGATCCGTGCCAAGGAAGAAGAAAGCTATTCAGCCAGTGTCAAGCCATAGTCTGCTAACATCTCATAATGTATTGGGCAGATGACTACCGCGAGGCGGGCGTGTTGACGACATTTTCTCTGTATCAATTAGGTCAGGGTGATATATCCCTGACCGAGCCTTAAGTAAATCGCGTACCATCTTCCAGACGAATGAGTCTGTGTCCCCAAAACACAGAAGTAAACTTCATTCTATAAATTGATTAACCAATAGATATGACTCATGATCAAAGGATTGAGTCCTGGGTGGCATAGTGCTGAACCTGCATTTGGAAAGCCTTTACTGCCTTATGGATAACCAAATGCGGTATTCAATATGATGTTACATTTACGAATTAACAGAATGATCTTTGATAAAAAAAGCAAGAATAGTTACTAGCAACAACGAAATAGGCAGTATGGATAAAGCAACCTGATAATCCTCTACGGTATAGATATGTTCACCACCTACTATGCCACTGTCGCCAAAGGTATCCAATAATTTTCCAACTAAAGGCTGAAATACAACACCACCTAAAGTCACGATCATATTGGTTGCTGCAAATACTGTACCGGATAATTTAGCTCCACTGCATTCTTTTGCCATAATAAAGACAATGATTTCTGTGGCGCTGAACACACCATATAAAAACAACAGAATATTTAAGCTAAGATAGGATAATCCAGGGCAGTACAGTACCAAACTAATACAAATCAGCGATAAAATTGCGCCAATAACTAAAGGTAAAACCCGTCTGCCAGTACTGTCGGATAAATAGCCGGCAATGGGTGCACCTACAGCCCATCCAAGAAATACTGCGGATACAGTCTTGGCAGCCTCAACTTTAGTTAAATGATGAGCTTGTTCCAAATAGGTTTTACCCCACAACTCACCGAAAACAGATAATGAGGTATAGAGGCATGCTCCAACAAATCCAATCAACCAAACCTCAGGCGACATGAGTACTTTCAGTACATTATGAAAAAACTCAGGTAAAGGATATTTATTGGGTTGGAACCCTTCAGGACCATCTCGAACAACAAAAAACATTAATAGACTGAGGGCTGAGCCAATAACAGCTATTAGTATTAGAACTTGTTCCCAACCAATACTCATAGACCATTCAGTAATTTTTACCTCACCGTAAACCAACCCCAACATACCCAGGGTTGTAATCAAACCGGCTACTAACGAAAAATAACGTCTTGGTAACCAATGCAAGGTCAAGGATAAAACACCCACAAAGGCAAATGAGGAGCCAAATCCTACTAAAAAGCGTCCACATCCAACAAGAAACATGGAGGAAGTCAACGTGAACATCCAGGAACCCAGGGTACAACACAGACAGGCAAAAGTTAACAATCTCCTGGGGCCAAATCTGTCCATCAACATACCTACTGGCATCTGCATTGGTGAATAGGCAAAGTAATATAATGCCGATATCTGGCCAAATGTGGTTGCAGAAATATGTCCCAAAGCAGCGCTTAACTCGGACTGTAAGGCACCTGGAATAATTCGGAGTATAAACTCATAACAGTAAAATACAGCTCCGACAAAGCAGACCAGGATACCAAACATCATTTGTTTTTTGTTCATCATTCTATTTGTGAGCATGAGCGTGTGTTTCTTTTAAGAAGAAGGTCAATATGGCCGCAATAAGAATGCCTAAAGGTATAATAGACAAAGCAAACTGGTAGTCATCCACTGTATACATCTTCTGTAAATTATCTACTGCTACTCCTGTAATTGCAGCATCCCCAATATGAGTTGATAAACTAAAGTCTAATAGATGCCCTACCAAAGGCTGCAGCAACATCGCTCCTAGCATCACAATCATGTTCGTGACTGCCATTGCAGTACCGGCAGCTTCACCGGGACTTAGCTCCCTGCCCACTGCAAACACGATAGCTTGTGAACTGTATAACAAACCCAATAAAAACATCAAAGACTGGATGTTTGCTTCAGTTAAGCCAGGAAGGTACAGAATCATCATCATGACAATTGCCGCTCCGCCAGCACCAATAAGCATTGGAAATTTTCGACGATACAATTTGTCCGAAATATAACCCATTAATGGCGCACCAATAATAAAGCCTAAAAAGAGTAATGAGTTGGCAAGGCCTGCACCCTGAGAGGTTAAGCCATGTGCATGTCTTAAATAAGGTATACCCCAAAGCTCGGCAAAAACAGTCGTAGGGAGATAAACCAGGCATCCATACATTCCATTAACCCAGATTTGCTTGTTTCTGATAATGATACCCAGATCAATCATCCCTTTTTTAAAGCTGGAAACAGTACCACTATTTCTGTGATGGCCCTTTCTATCATGAATACCAAACCATAACACCAGTGTCAGAACGATACCAAATATTGCGGTCATATTCAGAGTTTTGATCCAACCCATCTGTTCTATGAATAGTTCGAGAAAGTTATCGCCCAACATCGCTCCAATGGGGCCAAGCGCTGAAGTCATACCCGAAACCATTGCTAACCTGTTCTCTGGCAACCAAATCGTGGCCAGTTTCAATACGCCAACAAAAGCAAAAGCGGAACCAAATCCAACTAAAAATCGTCCCAGTGCCGCAACCCAAAAAATTGAAGTAGCAGTAAACAGGAAGGTACCAATAACGCAAATCAAACAGGCAAAGGTTAATAAACGTTTGGGTCCATATCTATCCAACATGACCCCTACAGGTAATTGCATGGGCACATAAGCAAAATAGTATACAGAAGAGAGAAGACCAAATCCTGAGGCGGATAGATTAAAATGACCACGCAATGAGTGTTCCATAACACTGGGAGCTATGCGTAATAAATATTCATAGCTGTAAAACACAGCTCCTAAGCCACAAATAAGCCATCCGATGATTGCGTAATTATTGCGGTTTTCTGAATGCAAAGTTATCTCCTTAACGTTCGGGTTAAGCAAGAGCACACACCTCTTGATTAAAGAGGTGAACTGCTACTCTATTTACTCAAAATTATTTGTTTGACTCACACCACTAGCGATTGCAGCCTTCGCAACGGCAGCTGGGACCCTCTCTTTTAAACGAGGATCTATGGGTTTAGGAATGATGTAGTCAGGACCAAACTCCCAATTTCTAACTCCGGGGTAATTATCCTTAACTACCTGAGGAACCGCTTCATGCGCCAGTTGACGAATTGCTTCAACGGCCGCAATCTGCATTGCTTGATTAATACATGTTGCACGCACATCTAATGCACCACGGAAAATATAAGGAAAACATAACACATTATTCACCTGATTTGGATAGTCACTTCGTCCCGTAGCGATTATCAAATCATTTCGCACCTCATGAGCATGCTCAGGCCTGATTTCCGGATCAGGATTAGACAGAGCAAAAATCACAGGGTTTGGAGCCATTAAATTTAGTAAATCTGCATTTAATAAATCAGGTTTGGCCACTCCAATAAATACATCAGCACCTGTCAGTGCATCTTCCAGTGTACGGCAATCCGTTGTTCGGGCAAATGCAAATTTGTATGCATTTAAATCCTCACGACCAGAATGTATCACTCCTTTTGTATCAAGAAGCAGCATATTTTTCTTGTCAGCACCAAGTGCTACCAACAACCGCATGGATGCAATCCCCGCGGCTCCGGCACCAATACAGACTATTTTAGCGTCTGATAATGTTTTACGCTGTAACTCAAGAGCATTAAGCAGACCCGCAGCGACAACTATAGCAGTACCGTGCTGATCATCATGAAAAACAGGAATATTTAGCTGCTCGATCAATGCTTGTTCAATTTCAAAACATTCCGGCGCTTTTATATCTTCCAGATTGATGCCACCAAAAGTGGGCGCTATGCTTTTGGCTGTAGCTATAAATGCCTGGGGATCATGCGCATCAATTTCAATATCAAATACATCCAAACCGGCAAACTGTTTAAACAATACAGCTTTGCCTTCCATTACAGGTTTACTGGCCAAAGAACCGACGTCTCCCAGACCAAGTACGGCAGTACCATTGGTCATAACAGCAATCAAATTGCCTTTATTTGTATAACGATAGGCATCCTCAGGTGTCTCTGCAATAGCTAAAACCGGTGCAGCAACACCAGGGGTATAAGCCAGAGATAAATCATCCTGGGAATTAGTTGGTTTTGTAACGTGTACACCAAGTTTTCCTGGAACAGGAAATTCATGATAGTCCAACGCACGCTGCTTTAATACGTCATTATCCAAAGTGCTTACTCTCTATATCAGACCACACGAAATAAAAATTTAATCTAAAAATATATATTTTTAGCAGGGATTGTTGACAGATAGTCCATTAATCCAAGATATGGCTTCAAGGTACAATCCAGGAAGCAAACCAGGAATTATATGTGTGGTTTAAAAAGAAGAATTGTCAACAAACCCCAGATACTTATTAAAAAGGCACATCGTGATTGTGCCTTTTATATAACTACTGTAACAAACAAGTTAATTTATTATTCTTACGATTTAGCTTGTGCAGAACGCATATTATAGCGATCACGGAATTTCTGTACACGACCACCGGTATCTACTAATTTTTGTTTGCCAGTATAGAAAGGATGGCATTGTGAACATACTTCAATGCTCAAATCTTTACATAAGGTTGAACGGGTTTCAAAAACTTCACCGCAACTGCAAGTAACTTTAACTGTTTGATAATCAGGATGAACAGATGCTTTCATAATACCACTCTCTTATAGTTCTAAATGAATATCGCCACCTGGACTCTTTGGCCAAGCACCATACTCTACACAAATGACGCAAAACAATAGCAGAATTGAATATATAAATCAATTTATTCTGAACGTGTCGCTAAAATGGATAATCCAGCAGGTTATATCCATTGCGCCTCTATTTCAGACCTTCATGCTTGTTTCTCTTAATCTGCATGATACAGAAAACAAGATTAAAAACAATAATAACAATAGCACAAAGTGCTGTTATTTTGCAATTTAAGGAGTTTTTTGAAACAATATTGGTGTTTTAGGAGAGTATCATCATACCTTTTGCTGTATGAGTTTCGGGTGCAATTTGATACACCCGGCCAACTATTATAATTCCAGTTCCACCCATACCGGAGCATGATCTGAAGGTCTTTCTGCTTTTCTCGGTTCTTTATCAATTTTGGATTGCCTGCACAATTGATTCAAATCATGACTCAACAACACATGATCAATACGCAATCCTCGATTTCTTCGGAATCCGGCCGCACGATAGTCCCACCAGCTGTAAACACCCTCTTCCTGCTCAAAATTTCTAAAACTATCATGCAATCCAGACTCTAACAGTTCTGCAAAAGCCTGTCGTTCCGGGGCACTTACCAACACACATCCTTCCCATTCTGCGGGATCATGGACATCTCGATCTTCTGGTGCAATATTAAAATCTCCAACTACCGCCAATTTTGGATAGGCCAACAATTGTTGTTGAATAAAAGAAGTTACTTTCTTCAACCAGTCCAGTTTGTATTGATATTTATCGGAAGTCAGTTCTGCGCCATTGGGAACATAGAGGTTAATTAATCTTATGCCGCTAATCGTCACGGCCAAAATTCTTCTCTGAGGATCCTCCAGATTAGGTATATCAGTCACTACTTCGGTAATGGGTTGACGGCTAACAACGGCAACGCCGTTATACGTTTTCTGCCCTGAAAATACGACATGATAACCCTTTTCCATAAAGGCTGCTGCTGGAAAATTCTCATCAACCAGTTTAGTTTCCTGCATGGCAAGAACATCGGTCCCGGTTGACTCAAGCCACTCCAAAACCTGCTCCAACCTTACTTTCAATGAATTCACATTCCAACTGGCCAGTTTAAACACACCAATCCCCCTTGTATTCAATCATTAGAGGAGCATGATCCGATAAACGGGCTTCCCGAAATATTCGGCTGTCTATCACATGCTCTGTGAGTCCAGGAGTGATCACCTGATAATCAATCCGCCACCCTACATTCTTTTCCCAAGCCCGGCTTCGGTATGACCACCAGGTATATTGCTCTTCTTCCTGATTATGTACTCGAAAGGCATCAACAAATCCCATGGTTCCAAACAATTCATCCATCCAGGCTCGTTCTTCAGGCAAAAATCCAGAGTTTTTCTGATTTCCCCGCCAGTTTTTTAAATCAATTTTCTTGTGGGCAATATTATAATCCCCACAAATAATCAATTCACGCCCCTCATTTTTTAAATTCTTTAAATGATTAGCGAATTGCTCCAGAAAATCGTATTTAACTTCCTGACGTCCGTCCCCGCTTGTCCCCGAAGGCAAATAAAGAGAAATGACGCTTAAATTAGGGTAGTCAAACTGGATGTATCGTCCTTCATTATCACAATAATCAAACCCCATGCCTTTAATGATGTGATTTGGTTTCTTCCTGGCATAGATGGCCACACCGCTATACCCTTTCTTTTGGGCATCAAAATAATCACAAAAATAATCTCTGGGATAATAGAGTTCTTCGGGTACTAATTGATCAACTTGAGCTTTTGTTTCCTGAATACAGACAAAATCTGCATCTTGCCCAGCAAGCCATTCATAAAAGCCATTACGTGCAGAAGCACGAATACCATTAGCATTAAAACTGATTACCTTCATACTGTCGTTCACTCCTCACCCTAATACTGTGGTTTCCTTCACGGACATTAAATTCAGACCCGACTCACTATTGATCATTGCAGATGCTTAATTTAAATAGAAAGCTTATGAATCAATTTATTTCTTCCTTATCGTTAAAGCAACTCGCCCCAATCGCTCACCCAAATGACGCGCCAGAGTAATTTCATCCTGACTCAGTGGATGATCATTAGCAACACCAGAAACATGAGTTACCCCATAAGGTGTTCCTCCGGTAACTGTAGTGTTCAGTGCCGATTCAGTATAGGGAACCCCCAAAATGAACATACCATGATGCAACAAAGGCAACATCATGGATATCAGAGTACTCTCCTGTCCTCCATGCATGCTGGCAGAAGAAGAAAAAACACAAGCGGGTTTGTCTACCAAATCACCAGCCAACCATAAGGCAGATGTTCCATCCAGAAAATATTTTAAAGGAGCAGCCATATTACCAAAACGTGTAGGACTACCCAAAGCCAAACCATGACAATTCTGTAAATCATCCAAAGTAGCATAGGGAGCTCCATGGTCAGGGATCGACTTCTCTGTAGCTTCACAGGTAGCAGAAACAGGGGGAACAGTACGCAATCTGGCTTCAATCCCGGCGACACTCTCGACACCTCGGGCAATGTATTGGGCTAATTGAGCAGTAGAACCTGTTCGGGAATAATATAAAACCAGGATGTAAGGTTCTGACATTGAATAACTCCGCTGGATTTTCGTTCAGGAAGTATATAGCAGGTAGAAAAGCTACGCGAGAGGATTTACCAATCACTGAAAACAAAAAGACTCTGCACGTTGATTAACCTGCAGAGCCATAAACGAATTAATGTCCCATTACCAATACATTAGCAGCAAGCATTTGCTGAACTAGCTCAGCAGAATCTGACGTTCCATATACAGAGACCACATCAACACCACTTAATACTATTGTTTCAGGTGATGCATTAAAATGAGCGCTTCCAGTTGGATCAGTTTTGATCACTGTATCCGTTTGATTCGTAGATTCATTATGGACCGTGCTAATTTGCAACAAGCTGTCTAAGGAATTAGAGCTTAGAGTGGAATCTTTAAACAAATCTGTTAAGTCCAAAGTACTTTTATCACCAGAAGCATCACCTTCCTTACTTAATTTAAAATCCGTTATCGTATCAATAGCAGGTTCATTGCCAATATCGGCTTTTTCAAAAACAAAGATATCGTTTCCACCTCCGCCTGTCATTGTATCATTGCCGATGCCTCCTTGAATGATGTCATTTCCGGATCCACCGATGATGGTATCATTACCTTTACCGCCATACAGATGATCATCACCCTCACCGCCAAAGATCAAATCATTACTATCACCACCATAAATGAAGTCATTTCCAGTGCTGCCATGAAGTTCTAAACTACCCATTGATGAAGACAAATCGTTGGTAATTTCATTGGTATTTACCTCATGAGCAATCACGCCCTCATCTCCTGAATCCAGATCAGTTAATGTATTAACTTGTTGCTCAGCGACAGGTTGTTGGTAGTCCACAGGATTAGCTACATAAAGATTATGAGCGGAGATAAAATGATTCACAACAGAATCTATTTCATGAACGAATTGATTGGTGTCTTTATACTCTGCGTCAACTAATGGAATTCCTGTAGAGCTGTTCATCCATTGATTAACTACATCAGTAAATTGATTATTAAAGTCTTTCAGCTCTTCATAGGTAATGATTGAACTGCTAAACGCGAGAATGATGACGCTGATGTCACTTAATAGATGTGAAGGTAAATAACCTTTCATATAGGATTCAAGAGTTTGAGCATAACTACCTTGAGTCAGGTGCTGTACTTCGCTGATTGCAGCAAGTGCATTCTCACCAGGAGTCAGTGTCTCAATACTGGTTTGTAATGCCCTTTGGCTGGCCGCCATGAAATCAATGACATCCTGATTGACAAAATCACCCAAATCAAGATGCGAGACAATATTTTGTAAAAAGGCCTTATCAGTAAAATCAGCAACCACACCATCAGGAAGATCAAGCAAAGCTTTACTGATTGCATCAAATACAGAGAAGGAAACATGACCTTCGTCAGTTGAATAACGAATGGCAGCAATTTCTGCAAACTGCACAGCGGCAGTCATCACTGAGGCATTTTGAGCAAGAATTTCATTAGAACCTGTAATTGGATTAAGGCTGATTAATTCTGTGCCTTCCGGTAACCCTAAATGAGCGACAATGTTAGCATTCGCTGTTTTATAATCAAATCCAGATTCCAACTGAGCCTGCAACAAACTGGTGAGAGGTGAAATAATGGATGATCCTACGGGTCCAAACAGGTTAATGGCATAACTCAGACCGGTATCGATATCAAAACCACCTGTTTGCACAGCTCGAGCTTCACCCAAAGTATATTGGCCATCACCATTTACATCCAGTTTGGTCAAATCCAATACCCATTCAACATGACCGTATTGATCAGTGATACCCAGACGCTCTCCAGCATCTTCCTGATTGTTTTCATTAATATCCAGATAAAGGATAGCACCCACAATAGTTCCATCAATAGTCGCGGTTCCGCCGCTAACAACAACACCTGTCAGCTGATTATCTCCAGAATCATTCAAGTTAGCCCCATTAGACAAAGTCACTTTAAAGTATTCGGTAGGTGCGCCTCCTGAATAATTTACGGTAATAGTATAGGTATTGGATACCGGAGTAGAAACAGCCACTCCAATAATATTCGTGCCTTTGATAACAATCGTATCGACATTAACCGTAAAATCAGTAATAGTATCGATTGGTGCTGCTGCTGCACTGGCTCCACCTTGACCTTTAAGCAAAACAACCTGATCAGCGCCTGCTCCAGTAGTAATGGTATCATTTCCTAATCCGCCTATGATCACATCATTACCGCCACGCGCATCGAGGACGTCATTACTGTCACCACCTTCCAACCATTCAGCAGCGTTGGTTCCAGTAAAAGTCTCTGGAGCATAAGCACCACTTAAATCGAGTTGAACTGTAGTAGTTTGTGAAGCAGTACTACCGTTACTGGATTCAACAGAACTGACGCTCGCACTTATAGCATTGATCTGAGCTGCAGTCAGCGCAGTTGTTGATACCAGCCTGATGTCATTTCCTGGAATAATCGTTGCAGAACCGGCGTTAACAGGAATTGAAGTATTAGTCACTGTATCGAACAGAGTAACCCCTGATGGTATACCAGCCAAAGTGATGTTGCCCAGAGTTTCACTTCCATCAACATCCTTGAGATAAGCCTCTGTCTGCAAGGTATATTCATATCTTAAAGGCTGATTGACATTAATGTTATCCCATATCACCGTCGAATCATTATCAAAGGAATACAGTCCAATAGTATTTAAAGTTGGCGCAGCAGTGGCTGCACCACTGACACTGCCGTAAATATAATTAAAATTTGCGACAACGCTGGGATCGCTTGTATCTACTGCGGAAACAGAGATACCAAGGTTACTGACATTAATGTCTACATGAAACCAATCGTCGGCATTAAAAGTAGTCCGTGCCAAATCAATAGGAACATTATTTACAATTTGAACTAATGTGAATTCCTGATATTGGCCCGGATGCATATTATAGAAAACTCCCCCTGGAGCATATTCAATACTTGGGTTTTCCCAACGAACCAAAAAATAATTTGAAGAATTTTGATACCCAAAAACAATACCAATTCCATTTACTCGTGGCGAATCTGCATCAGCAAACATATCAAGAGAAATAACATAATTCGTCAAATTTCGTTCAGCAGAACTAAGTTGATTACTATTTAACACCAAAAGTCCCTGAGCATCATCGGCATTGTCACTAGTGTTATAAGCAATAGCTCCACCTGTTTTGCTCCATCTATTGTTAAAATTACCAACCTCCGTGCTATTAGTACCTGTCTCACCAGCCCATGAAATACTATTGAACAAATTAGCTTCACTGGATGTTTTGTTATTTCCTCCTTGTATTTCAGCAAAAGTACTACTGAACAAAGCAACTTTACTCCAATTACTAAAATTATTTTCATTATTATTGTTTGAAAAAGTTCCTGCAATAATTCCTGTACCTGCTATCACTGTAGGCAGACTTAAGTGGGCATATAGTACAGGCGTGTCAGCAACAGCCGTTACATCTACAGTCATTGTATTAGGTGTTGGATCCAAATTAACACCGCCATTAGCTGTGCCACCACTGTCTCGAACCTGAAAAGTAAATGTGACAGGGCCATTAAGATCAATAGCAGGTGTAAACACCAAAAGACCAGCCGCAATATCCGTTGCGGAGATGAGTTGACCCGTTGTTACGGCCACACCATTTAAAGTCAATGAGCCAGTTGCTGGCAAGGTAGTAATTCTAACTGCTTGCAGGGTATTTGCTGGACTATCATTCAAGTCTGTAAATCCAAAATTACCAGTGGTGAATACAGTGGCAGTATCCTCCAGAGTAGTTACGGTAGTATTTGTTCCTGATGGAGCATCGTTGACCGGGTTCACCGTAATATTGGCAGTAGCGGTTTCCGTAACCCCACCAGAAGTTACTGTGTAAGTAAAGCTGGTACTGCCGTTGTAATTAGCGGCTGGAGTAAAGCTCAAAGTACCGTTGGCATTCAAAAGTACTGAACCATTCGCTACTGAAACACTTCCACCCACTGCGATTGCGGTTCCATTAATTGCAGTAATGATATGACCTGGGTTTTCAAAGGTATCATTAGCATTGGCATTGATAGTAACCACAGTATCTTCATTAGTGGTTACTGAATCATTGGCAATATCAACTACAGGGGTCACCGTAATAGCTATGCTATCTGTATCGCTTAAGGTGCCGTCATTAGTGACTATGGTTAAGCTGTCCGCCCCGTTATAATCAGCAACAGGCGTGTAAGTTAAACCATTCAAAGCGGTGGTAATGTTAGCAGGGGAACCAGTCAAAGTCACAGTGCCCGTGCCATTATTCGTGATGGTAACTCCGGCCGTTACCAAGGCCGTTAAGCTGCCATGAAGCACTGAAACCGTGGTAGTCACAGAGGCACTATCAATATCGATTAAAGTAATCGCATTGCCATTCGCGCTGCTGAACACCTGAGCAGTATCTTCATTTGTCGTTTGCGCGCCCGGGACGCTGTTCGTCGGGGTATCATTGATCGGATTCACTGTAAGATTTACTGTCGCGGTTTCCGTAACTCCGCCAGAAGTCACCGTATAAGTAAAGCTCGTGTTGCCATTGTAATTGTTATTAGGTGTAAAACTTAGGGTACCGTTGGCATTCAATAGTACTGTGCCATTGGCTACAGCAACACTATCCCCCACTGCAATTGCGGTTCCGTTAATCGCAGTGATGTTATGCCCTGCATTTTCAAAGCTGTCGTTGTTATTGACATCAACATTAGCCACAGTGTCTTCATTTAGAGTCACTGTGTCATTAGTAATATCGACCACAGGGGTCACATTGATGGTCAAAGTCGACGTATCCCCGCTGCTGCCATCGGACATTGTGTAGGTAACGACTGGAACAGGACCATTATAATCAGCTACAGGAATAAAACTGAACGTACCATCGCCATTAATTTGCAAACTGCCTACACCCGCAATCGCCGCCGTTTGGCCAGCGCTGTAGTTAGTGGTATCACCGGCTACATTAAAGCTCGTTACCGTCACCGGACCATCCACACTGCTCGTGCCACTGAGCACAGTACCGTTTAAGGTGCTGTCTTCCGCAACACTTAAGACTTCATTCGCATCAGTAAAGGCATCATCCACTGGAGTCACGTTGATGGTCAAAGTCGAGGTATCGCCACTGCTGCCATCGGTCATCGTGTAAGTGATTTCAGGTACAGGGCCGTTGTAATTAGCAACCGGAATAAAACTGAAGGTACCATCGCCATTAATCTGCAAGCTGCCCACACCCGCAATCGCAGCCGTTTGGCCAGCGCTGTAGTTGGTGGTATCACCGGCTACATTAAAGCCGGTTACCGTCACCGGACCATCCACACTGATCGTACCACTGAGCACGGTACCGGTTAAGGTCGTATCTTCCGCAACCGTCAAAGCTTCATCCGCATCGCTAAAGGCATCATCGACTGGAGTCACGTTAATAGTTAAAGTCGAGGTATCCCCGCTGCTGCCATCGGTCATCGTGTAGGTGATCTCAGGCACTGGACCGTTGTAATTGGCAACAGGAATAAAACTGAACGTACCATCGCCATTAATCTGCAAGCTGCCTACCCCGGCAATCGCAGCCGTTTGGCCAGCGCTGTAGTTGGTGGTATCACCGGCTACATTAAAGCCCGTCACCGTTACGGGACCATCGACACTGCTCGTGCCAGTGAGTACATTGCCCGTTAAAGTAGTGTCTTCAGCCACCGTCAAAGCTTCATCGGCATCGCTAAAGGCATCATCGACTGGAGTCACGTTAATAGTCAAAGTCGAGGTATCGCCACTGCTGCCATCGGTCATCGTGTAGGTGATCTCAGGTACTGGACCGTTGTAATTGGCAACCGGAATAAAACTGAAGGTACCATCGCTATTAATCTGCAAGCTGCCCACACCCGCAATCGCCGCTGTTTGGCCAGCGCTGTAGTTGGTGGTATCGCCCGCTACGTTAAAACCGGTTACCGTTACGGGACCATCGACACTGCTCGTGCCAGTGAGTACATTGCCCGTTAAAGTAGTGTCTTCAGCCACCGTCAAAGCTTCATCAGCATCGCTAAAGGCATCATCGACTGGAGTCACGTTAATAGTCAAAGTCGAAGTATCGCCACTGCTGCCATCGGTTATCGTGTAAGTGATTTCAGGTACAGGGCCGTTGTAATTAGCAACCGGAATAAAACTGAAGGTACCATCGCCATTAATCTGCAAGCTGCCCACACCCGCAATCGCAGCCGTTTGGCCAGCGCTGTAGTTGGTGGTATCGCCGGCTACATTAAAGCCGGTTACCGTCACCGGACCATCCACACTGCTCGTGCCACTGAGCACAGTACCGTTTAAGGTGCTGTCTTCCGCAA
>NZ_RZGU01000050.1:0-2381 GCF_003990085.1 Legionella sp. km535
TTTAATCATTGATGCAGTGAGCTGGCGTATTTTGGCTGATGATTTATGTCGTTTGTACCAAGGCGAACGCTTAGGTAATAAAGGAAGCAGTTATCGCCAATGGGTTGCTGCTCTTGAGGGGGATGGCTGCAAGAATCAAGAGGAGAAGGAATATTGGAACGGGGTAATGTCTGACTACATCCCCATTAATGCCTCATTAAAAACCACTGTTTCTCACAGCGTTGATCTATCCTTTACCAAGTCATTAACAAGCCGTTTATTGCATGAAAGCGGTAAGGCTTATAACACCCAGATTAATGATATTTTATTGACAGCCTTAGGTTTAAGCTTATCGGAGCTAACAGGTCATTGGGTCCATCATGTGGTGTTGGAAGGGCATGGTCGGGAAGAGATTAATGCTGAAATCGATGTTTCACGAACCCTGGGCTGGTTTACTACGTTATTTCCGGTGCGCATAGAGGTTTGCCAAGATCTGGTGCTCAGTTTAAAACGAGTTAAGGATGCGCAAAGACAGATACCACAGCATGGTGTTGGTTACGGTGCACTGTTTGGATACGAGCAGAACTCTCTTCCAGAAATCAGTTTTAACTATTTAGGGCAACTTGATAAAGGTTCAGTAAACGACTGGGACTTATGTTCTGATGCGGTTGGGGAAACCAATGATCCATTAAATAGGGATACGTATCTGTTCAACCTA
The DNA here is from genome assembly GCF_003990085.1 of Legionella sp. km535. Lineage (NCBI taxonomy): Bacteria > Pseudomonadati > Pseudomonadota > Gammaproteobacteria > Legionellales > Legionellaceae > Legionella > Legionella sp. km535. The sequence continues at coordinate 698 of NZ_RZGU01000050.1, forward strand.
AATGGCTGGGTCTCTGAAGGCCATCTTCAGTTTAATATCGTAAGCCGATTACCGGAAGCAGCATTATCCGTTGTTACTGATAAGTTCACAGTTTATCTTAAAGCATTGGTGGAGCACACGGCATCTCAATCACGAACCTATTTAACGTGCAGTGATGTAGAGCAGGTTGTTGCTCAGGATTATCTCGACCGTCTCCAAGAACATCAAGAACTTGAAGCAGTCTATAAGGCAAGCAGTCTTCAGCAAGGCTTTATTTATCATGCCTTAACTCAGGGAGATACGGATGAGGCGTATCGAGTGCAAATCTCATGGCACTATAAGTCCGCTATAGATAAGAGTAAGTTGAAGGAGGCTTGGCATTATGCTCAAAGAAAGTACCCGGCATTAAGACTTCGTTTTGCCTGGGAAGAGCAGATGCTTCAGGTGGTTGATAAAGAATCAAGATTGAATTGGAATTATATTGAATGCGCCGATGAGGCTGAAATCCAGGATCTAAAAGCACGGGATAGATTAAGTGCTTATGACTTGTCTGAAAGTGGTTTGTTTCGTGTGACCTTGATTAAGCAACATGCAAGCCACTATACCTGTATCTTTAATAATCATCATGCCATTTTGGATGGTTGGGGTGTTGCGGTATTACTGGATTATGTTCATGAAACTTATAAACGACTGTGTGCGGATGAGGTGATTGAGTCCTCTGAAGATGTCGGTTATTTAGAGACCCAAAAATACATTCAGACAACCGGTTCAGATAAATTTTATTGGGAAGGCTACTTAAGCCAGTTAGATGAGCGCGTCTGTTTGGATGGTTTAGTTAAACCTGGTTTAAGAGATGTTGTCGTTAGTGAATATAAATACATTCACAAGACGCAGGAGCAGCAATTAGTTTTATCCCAATCCTTGAAGATTGATTTAATTCTTTTGTCACAAGAAAGAGGAGTGACGCTAAATGCCATTCTTCAATATGCTTGGCATAAAGTATTAAGTGTTTATGGATACAGCCGCCAAACAACGGTTGGCACAGTTATCTCTGGGCGTAATCTTCCGATTGATAATCTGGAGCAATCTGCTGGTTTGTACATTAATACGGTACCTCTGATAGTCAATCATGATGAGCGTAAGATAATAGACGTTATTCAGCAGATTCAGGAAGACATTAATGAAGCTAATTCTCATAGCAAGGTAAATTTAGCTGAACTACAATCTTCAGGTGAACGGCTGTTTGATACTTTATTTGTTTATGAAAACTATCCTGTATCTCAGTCTTTTACACATGATCAAGGGTTAAATATATGCATTGATGAAGTTGTAGAAAAGCTGGATTATCCGTTAGCCTTAGTTGCATATAATAAGGATGAAAACTTTAGTTTATCACTAAAATATACGGAGGATTTATTTTCTCAAGATATTATTGAGATGATCTTAACAGTTTTTCAATCAGTGTTAAGTGAGTTAATTAATAAAACATCCTTCAAATCCACAGAATTAAAATATTTAAATGATAATAAAATAACTTTAGGATTTAATCATAATTATCTTCAGTATTCTGATGCAAAAAACCTGGTAAAAACATTTGAATCACAAGTGCAAAGAAATCCTGATGGTATAGCAATTTCTCATGGAAAGCTAAAATATACCTACCAGGAACTAAATAAGAAATCGAATCAATTTGCTCACTATCTTC
>NZ_RZGU01000051.1:0-2121 GCF_003990085.1 Legionella sp. km535
TTGCTGATAACTGTAATATCCATGCCGTGTAATGCCCAGGAGTTGGCACATTAAGCCAACTGGCCAGGTCTTCTTATTTTGGGCGACAAACGAATATTTTATTTCGTTTCTTGAGCAAAGAGGTGAGTAGACCGGTGGAACTTCCCCACCAGCCCCTCTCAAAACGGAGCGTGAACCTCTCGACTCACTCCGCTTCCACTAAGCAAACGCACCTGGCCTTCCTCTATCCCAATGTACAAATAATCTCGGCTTTTCCTTGGCGAGATTACTCAAAAACTCAATTGCCTGTGTTTTATTAAGCCTTATGTATTTTCTCATTGCCCATTTGACTAGTGATTGATTGAAATGCCGAAAGACTGATTCCATTTCAGTAATGTGATATTGTCCATAATAATTAACCCATCCACGAAGGAATGGATTACATCGTTCAACAATATCATGTATCGATAGCTCCGTTCGTCTACCTAATCGACATTTCTTAATCTTTGCTCGCATTGTTTTCATCGCGGTTTTACTCGCAGCTGGAGTAAAGCTTATGAATCGTAAACCATTTCTTTGATTCTTAGCTTCCCTCGGTCTGAATGTAAATCCTAGAAAATCAAACGAGGTGTTTTGATAATTCAATCTACGATTACTATCTTTGCAGTAAACAATCTTTGTTTTATCAGGGTGCATTTCTAAACCACATTCCATAAAACGCGATTCTAACCTGCGTCGAATTTGTTGTGCTTCAGACTCTGTTATGCAGTGCACCAATCCATCATCTGCATAACGACACCATGACATCTTTGGAGCATTGCGCGTCATCCATGAGTCAAAAACATAATGCAGAAATAAGTTACTTAATACTGGACTGATAACCCCACCCTGCATCACACCTTTGACTTTCTCTTGAAGAGTGCCATCTGGTAGTTGCATAGGAGTTACCAACCATCTTTCTATATAGAGTAATACCCATTTACTGTCCGTATGCTTTCTTACTGCTTTCATTAGAAGTTGATGATCGATGTTATCAAACAGGCCTCGAATATCGTACTCTAACACCCAATCATATTGCCAACATCTCTGTCGTGTGATACCTACGGCATCTAACGCTGATTTGTTAGGCCTGTATCCATATGAGTCTGGATGAAAATGAGGTTCGACAATTGGCTCGAAAACTAGCTTGACCACCATCTGCGCTATTCTGTCTGCCACCGTGGGAATGCCAAGTATCCTTTCCCCTCCTGACTTCTTAGGGATGGGAACCGCTTTCACCGCAGGAGGAAAGTAACTCCCAGATGACATTCTATTCCAAAGCTTATAAAGATTGCTCTTCAGATCTTTTCCAAAATCCTCAAGGGATTCTTCATCAACACCAGCCGCACCAGCATTTGCTTTTACAAGTTTATAGGCTTGTACAAATAGTTGTTTCGGAATATTAAATGGTTTTGTCTCTTCCAAGTATTTCCTCCTGAGTAAATCAGTTGAATATTGAATTAGACTGCTTAGCACAGCCCCTTTGCTCCGTCACCATTACAGTGACCTCCTCGCTACTACGAGCTGTTCCGCCCCAGTGCTTTGCATTGGTACTCTCACCCTTGTGAATGTGTCACTTGGATTTCTCCCTTATCATCAAAACGACTGGTTCCCACAGTTCCATAAAGAAGCCCAGATTAGACTCACGCCACCTTCACGCCGAGTACCACTTGCGCAGCCTTCAGGTCTACTCGCAAACTTATCCCAAAGTACGGCGTAAACTTTGGTTTTGGTACTATCTTTAAAGCTAACGACGCTTCACCGATGGTTCATTGATATTCGTCTTTCTAATCCATACCTGCCGAGTGTTCTCGGCTTTTTCTTCAACGCTCACCACCCTTGCTCTTAACAAGAGCAGCTTGAAGTGGTTTGATACCTGTTCCTGACAACCGATACCGATGGGCCTACCATCATCTTCCTTATAGCTTTACCAAAATAATATTTACTCCTTGAATATTATTGTTGATGTGCCTGTGGCACACAGACCGCCGCCTTTTTTAAGATTTCCTTTTCCATTTTCAGGCGTTTATTTTCTTCCTGCAGGCGACGTATCTCTAATTGTTCTGCTGTTAACTTCCCATTTCCTCGAAATGCTTGCCCATC
>NZ_RZGU01000052.1:0-2070 GCF_003990085.1 Legionella sp. km535
TGGTACGATCAGTGTGGATGGTCCGGTGACGGTAACCGGCTTTAATGTAGCCGGTGATACCACCAACTACAGCGCTGGCCAAACGGCTGCGATTGCGGGTGTGGGCAGCTTGCAGATTAATAGCGATGGTACCTTCAGTTTTATTCCGGTTGCCAATTACAACGGTCCAGTACCTGAGATCACCTACACGATGACCGATGGCAGCAGTGGCGATACCTCGACTTTGACTATTAACGTGACTCCAGTCGATGATGCCTTTAGCGATGCCGATGAAGCTTTGACGGTGGCTGAAGACACTACTTTAACGGGCAATGTACTCACTGGCACGAGCAGTGTCGATGGTCCCGTAACGGTAACCGGCTTTAACGTAGCAGGTGATTCCACCAACTACACCGCTGGCCAAACAGCTGCGATTGCCGGGGTAGGAAGCTTGCAGATTAATGGCGATGGCACGTTCAGTTTTATTCCTGTTGCTAATTACAACGGTCCAGTGCCTGAGATCACTTACACGATGACCGATGGCAGCAGTGGCGATACCTCGACTTTGACCATCAACGTGACTCCAGTCGATGATGCTTTTAGTGATGCGAATGAAGTCTTAAGTGTTGCAGAAGACAGCACCTTAAATGGTACCGTGCTGAGTGGCACGAGCAGTGTCGATGGTCCCGTAACAGTAACCGGCTTTAACGTAGCAGGTGATTCCACCAACTACAGCGCTGGCCAAACAGCTGCGATTGCGGGTGTGGGCAGCTTACAGATTAATGGCGATGGTACGTTCAGTTTTATTCCGGTTGCTAATTACAACGGTCCAGTGCCTGAAATCACCTACACGATGACCGATGGCAGCAGTGGCGATACCTCGACTTTGACTATTAACGTGACTCCAGTCGATGATGCCTTTAGCGATGCGGATGAAGCTTTGACGGTTGCGGAAGATACGACCTTAACCGGTACCGTGCTCAGTGGCACGAGTAGTGTGGATGGTCCGGTGACGGTAACCGGCTTTAACGTAGCCGGTGATACCACTAACTACACCGCTGGCCAAACGGCTGCGATTGCCGGGGTAGGCAGCTTGCAGATTAATGGCGATGGTACGTTCAGTTTTATTCCTGTTGCCAATTATAACGGTCCAGTGCCTGAGATCACTTACACGATGACCGATGGCAGCAGTGGCGATACCTCGACTTTGACCATCAACGTGACTCCAGTCGATGATGCTTTTAGTGATGCGAATGAAGTCTTAAGTGTTGCAGAAGACAGCACCTTAAACGGTACCGTGCTGAGCGGCACGAGCAGTGTGGATGGTCCGGTAACGGTAACCGGCTTTAACGTAGCCGGTGATACCACCAACTACAGCGCTGGCCAAACGGCGGCGATTGCGGGTGTAGGCAGTTTGCAAATTAATGGCGATGGTACGTTCAGTTTTATCCCTGTTGCTAATTACAACGGCCCAGTACCTGAGATCACTTACACGATGACCGATGGCAGCAGTGGCGATACCTCGACTTTGACCATCAACGTGACTCCAGTCGATGATGCCTTTAGTGATGCGGATGAAGCTTTGACGGTTGCGGAAGACACGACCTTAAATGGCAACGTGCTCAGTGGCACGAGCAGTGTCGATGGTCCTGTTACGGTAACCGGTTTTAACGTAGCCGGTGATACCACTAACTACAGCGCTGGCCAAACAGCGGCGATTGCGGGTGTGGGCAGCTTGCAGATTAATGGCGATGGTACGTTCAGCTTTATTCCTGTTGCCAATTACAACGGCCCAGTGCCTGAGATCACTTACACGATGACCGATGGCAGCAGTGGCGATACCTCGACTTTGACCATCAACGTGACTCCAGTCGATGATGCCTTTAGTGATGCGGATGAAGCTTTGACGGTTGCGGAAGACACGACCTTAAATGGCAACGTGCTCAGTGGCACGAGCAGTGTCGATGGTCCTGTTACGGTAACCGGTTTTAACGTAGCCGGTGATACCACTAACTACAGCGCTGGCCAAACAGCGGCGATTGCGGGTGTGGGCAGCTTGCAGATTAATAGCGATGGTACCTTCAGTTTTAT
>NZ_RZGU01000054.1:0-1739 GCF_003990085.1 Legionella sp. km535
GTAAAAACATTTGAATCACAAGTGCAAAGAAATCCTGATGGTATAGCAATTTCTCATGGAAAGCTAAAATATACCTACCAGGAACTAAATAAGAAATCGAATCAATTTGCTCACTATCTTCGTTCTCAATATCAGATTAAGCCTAATGATTTAGTTTGTTTATGTGTAGACAAAAATGAGTTGATGCTGATAGCGATATTGGCAGTTTTAAAGGTTGGGGCAGCTTATGTTCCGATGGAGCCAAGTTATCCAGAACATCGAATAGAGCATATTCTTGAAGATACAAAGAGTATGCTTTTAATCACTAATGAACAGCACGTTCCACGGTTGCATGAAGTTAAACGAAGTCATGATGTGTCTTTTGTTTGCATTGATAACTTAATCGCATCACCGGTTTTAATTAATTATCCTGAAGAGAATTTAGGTATTGCTATCCCGGAAAGTAATTTGGCCTATGTCATTTATACCTCCGGGACCACCGGGAAGCCCAAGGGAGTTTTACAAACCCATGGCAATGTAGCCAGATTGTTATTAGCAACAGAAGGTTTATATGGCTTTCATTCCGGTGATGTTTGGACTTTATTCCATGCCTATGTATTTGATTTCAGTGTGTGGGAGATCTGGGGGGCTTTGGCTTATGGGGGTAAGTTGGTTATCCCTTCACATGATCAAACCCGAGATTTTGCCGAATTCCATGCGTTATGTGAGCGCGAAGGGGTAACGGTTTTAAACCAAACGCCCAGTGCTTTTTATCAATTTATGGATTTTGCTACTGAGCAAAAGCTAGAGCATTTACGCTATGTCATTTTTGGTGGCGAAGCGCTACATCTTCCTCGATTAAGTCACTGGTTTTCATGTTACGGTGAGGATAAACCTCAGTTAATTAATATGTATGGAATTACCGAGACAACCGTACATGTGACGTATCATCGCATTAAGCAAGATAAATTGGATGAGCGTTCTCAAATTGGTACCGTGCTTTCTAATTTAAAAGCCTATGTTTTGGATGATGCACTGAACCCTGTTCCTGTGTATGCCATAGGCGAGTTATATGTGGGTGGTTCGAGTTTGGCGTGTGGTTATTTGAATCAAGAGGCATTAACCAGCGAGCGTTTTATTCCAAGTCCGTTTGATGAAGGTCGTTTGTATAAAACAGGGGATTTAGTTCGTTGGCTACCTGATGGAAGCCTGGAATATGTAGGCCGTAATGATTTTCAAGTCAAGATCCGTGGCCATCGCATTGAGCTGGGTGAAATAGAGTCTGTTTTATTAAGTTATCCAGGTATGAAACAGGCTGTGGTGTTGGCCAAAAAACAGCAGTCAACTGAAGGATATTATTTGGTTGGTTACTGTGTATCGGATGGAGTTTATGAAGAACAGGCATTGATGAATTATTTAAGTCATCGATTGCCTGATTACATGGTACCGCAAGTATTTGTTCCTTTGGAAAAATTGCCTTTAACGGTTAATGGGAAATTAGATCATCAGCAATTGCCTGAGCCTGTTCAAAAATCCAGTAATGTTTATGTTGCGCCGCGCAGTGATTTGGAACGTCAAGTATGTGAAATATGGGCTGAAGTGTTGGGCATTCCTTTGGACCGATTAAGCATCAGGGATGATTTCTTTAGATTGGGTGGAGACAGTATTGTCAGTATTCAATTGAGCAGCCGGATGCGGCAACGCCTTGGGCTGGTGGTTAGTGTGCGCTCCATCTTTAATTGTCGAAGTATTGAACGGTT
>NZ_RZGU01000055.1:0-1088 GCF_003990085.1 Legionella sp. km535
ATGCCGATGAAGCTTTGACGGTGGCTGAAGACACTACTTTAACGGGCAATGTACTCACTGGCACGAGCAGTGTCGATGGTCCCGTAACGGTGACGGGCTTTAATGTAGCCGGTGATACCACTAACTACAGCGCTGGCCAAACAGCTGCGATTGCGGGTGTGGGCAGCTTACAGATTAATGGCGATGGTACGTTCAGCTTTATTCCTGTTGCCAATTACAACGGCCCAGTGCCTGAGATCACCTACACGATGACCGATGGCAGCAGTGGCGATACCTCAACTTTGACTATTAACGTGACTCCAGTCGATGATGCTTTTAGTGATGCGGATGAAGCTTTAAGTGTTGCTGAAGACAGCACCTTAAACGGTACCGTGCTCAGTGGCACGAGCAGTGTCGATGGTCCGGTGACGGTAACGAGCTTTAATGTAGCAGGTGATTCCACCAACTACAGCGCTGGCCAAACAGCTGCGATTGCCGGGGTAGGCAGCTTGCAAATTAATGGCGATGGTACGTTCAGTTTTATTCCTGTTGCCAATTATAACGGTCCAGTGCCTGAGATCACTTACACGATGACCGATGGCAGCAGTGGTGATACCTCGACTTTGACCATCAACGTGACTCCAGTGGATGATGCTTTTAGTGATGCGGATGAAGCTTTGACGGTTGCGGAAGATACGACCTTAAATGGCAACGTCCTCACTGGCACGAGTAGTGTGGATGGTGCGGTGACGGTAACGGGCTTTAATGTAGCGGGCGATAGCACCAACTACAGCGCTGGCCAAACGGCGGCGATTGCGGGTGTAGGCAGTTTGCAAATTAATGGCGATGGCACGTTCAGTTTTATTCCTGTTGCTAATTACAACGGTCCAGTGCCTGAGATCACTTACACGATGACCGATGGCAGCAGTGGTGATACCTCGACTTTGACTATTAACGTGACTCCAGTCGATGATGCCTTTAGTGATGTCGATGAAGCTTTGACGGTGGCTGAAGACACTACTTTAACGGGCAATGTACTCACTGGCACGAGCAGTGTCGATGGTCCCGTAACGGTGACGGGCTTTAATGTAGCCGGTGATACCACCAAC
>NZ_RZGU01000056.1:0-1078 GCF_003990085.1 Legionella sp. km535
GACCGAACAGTATCTTAGGCCACCCTTCAAAGTAAGCCTGCATGAACAAGCATGGTCATTGATAAATAATCGCCAAGTATTTAACGCTATCGGAGATTAACATGGATCAGACTGAATATGTAGGTGTAGATGTTGCCAAGGATAAATTTGATGTAGCTACTTTTATTAATAATCGTTACAAACATTCAGTCTACCCTAATGATGCCAAAGGTCATGCTGAATTTGCTGCATGGCTTACCAAAAATTCCACGTCACCTTGGGTTTGCATGGAAGCTACCGGACATTATAGTGAGGGCATTGCTGATTTTTTATTAAAAAAATCCATCAAGGTTAGTGTGGTTAATCCATATCAAATCAAAAACTTTGCAAAAGCTTCCTTAGCGCGAAATAAAAACGATATCATCGATGGAAGGGTGATTCGCGAATTTTGTAAATGTATGCAACCCCGAGTGTATGTAACTACTTCTGAGGCTCAAAAGCAGTTAAAAGGATTAATGAAATTATTAGATATGCTTAAAGGCCAATTGGTACAACTAAATAACCAATTACATAGCTTACATGAAGGCATGGCAACCGACCTGTTAATTAAATGGATTAAAAATCTAGAAAAAGAAGTAAGTTTAGTGGAACAAAAGATGACTGCATTAATTAATGAGGAGCCCATGTTAAACAGGAACATGAGGTTAATAACGAGTATTAAAGGCATTGGAAAACTCACAGCCTTTCGTGTGCTAGCACTCATGCCTGATGTCAGCTCCTTTCAAACCGCCAAACAATTCGCTGCATACATTGGGATCACTCCGAAGCAACACCAATCCGGGAAATTGTTTGGAAAAACAACTATTTCGAGATTAGGTGATAGTCGTCTCAGGAAAGCTCTTTATATGGCCGCATTAGTAGCTAAAAGACATAACAAAGGACTATCTGCCTTCGTTACCAGACTTCAGAACAATGGAAAAACTCCTAAAACTATTGTTTGTGCTGTAATGCGCAAATTAGCTCATATCATCTTTGGAGTTTTAAAAAGTAAACTGCCTTTTAATGAAAATTTATCTTGCGTTTAAAGACAGTATCTACG